>CAZJSX010000009.1:0-7370 GCA_964548845.1 uncultured bacterium
CTCTGCTTTAGTTATTTAAGTCCAAATAATTTTAAATCTTTAAAGCCACGATGATTATAAGAAAAATTTCAAAATATTTTTTGCTATTTATCAATAAAATAATTGATAATTTTATTCTTCTTTAACCAGGAAATTTAAAATGAAAAATATTAAATATATATCTACAATGCTTTTCGTGATTTTAGGGGCTTTGTGGACTTCTCAAATTCAAGCCTTTGAAGAAGATTTGATTAACTTCGAGAACTCAATCTCAAAAAGTTCAGATTCTCAAAGTCAAATTCCAGTAGATTCTACTAATTTCCCTAATTTTACAAATGAGCCCCCAATTCAAGGATTGGGCTTACATAAAAGCATCACTGTAACAAGAGAAACTCCTAATGAAAATGACCCCAATCCTCTTTCCATGTTCATTTTAAATGAATACGTCTCACCGAACGCTCAAATTACAACTGATAGCGGAATCAATCTCTTTTTTCCAGCGACAGATGGTATTTTAGTAAAAGAATCAGGATTATATAGAATCAGTTACTTTCAGTTGGCTTATACGAGAGATCAAGGCGGCTCTTTTAGCATTTCTGTTTTTCTTAACCCTGGTTACTATCAACAACGCTATCAATTATTTAGCATGCCTGCAAATAGTTTCAACGATATCGGCTTTAGCCAAATTTTAAGAATTAAAGCCGGTCAAAAAGTTTTAATTCGCGTCCAATCATTAGAAGGGAAAGTCACCTTTTCTGGAGGCAATTTTGCGACATCGGGTCTAGTTATTGAAAGAATCGATAATTAAGAAAAGCATCTCATTATAAGGCCAAGCAGATACTGTTGGCCTTTTTTCTAAATATACCTAGTTTTTTTTATACACATTTGCTAACAAAGAGCAATTTTTAATAATATTTAAGTTTACTTACTGGAGACAAAATGCCCCTCATCAAACTTGAATACTCTTCAAATATCAAAGAAACTATCCACACCAAAGAGTTATTCGCCTCTTGCCATCAAATTGTTGTTAAGACCATTAACGCAGATATCGCTCGCTGCCAAAGTAAAGCCCAATCTTTTGATCAATTTCATGTCGGACAAGGATTAGACTATGAAGCTTTCATTTATCTAGAAATCAAAATTCTAGAAGGAAGAACTCCTGCTCAGCTTAAAGAGCTTGGCAAAGAGCTGTCTCAATTTTTAAAAAGTTATTTTGCAAAGTCGCTAAAAGAGCTTAAATTGCAATTTGCTGTACGCATCGTTGAGTTCCCAGCTTCACATTACTTTAGAGTGGAAGCTACAACTTAGATATGAGCCCTTGCTTTGCTAGAGCAGCAAACTATTTATTAGCCATTATACGCGTTATTTTTTCTTGAACAAGCTCTACGTTGACTTGGTAAATAGAATTGAGAAGTTCTATCACTTTTGCTTTTGCATTTTCAGGTAGACTATTTTTTTCTAATAGTTCTCTACAAACTTTTGTCCCCTCTAAATAACGCCCAGTTTGTCTTGCACAGTATGCCAATTGAATTAAAAGACCATAATCATAAATCCAATTTTCACAATAAATCCCATCAGAGAAAACCTTTGGCAAATCTAAAGCAGACTGAAGAATTTTGTATCCCATCTCATAGTTTTCATTTTCACATTCTAAACAGGCAAGATAATAAAGGGCCTCTGATCGATAGGGTTTGTTTAAATAGGCTTGTAAATAGCACTGCTCAACTTCGTCAAAATCATATCTCAGCTGTTGCTTCAGAACACCTATTCTTAAATTAGTCATAAAAAGCTCTTGCTCCTCACCTCCCAGCTGGGAGCGCTTGATATAGCTTTGCAAAGCTTGCTCTGGCATTTGAGCCGTTTCGTAGGCTCGAGCTAAATAAAAGTAGTTTCTTGGGCTTTCTGGCGCCTTTTGAATTTCAGATTTAAGAGCCTCAATATCTTTAAAAATTGTATTTTTATCTTTAGATCTAGCCCCATCATGCAAGTATATATAGTTTACCCCTAGAAGGCCTTCTAGCGTCACTGCTTGATCGCAATCAAGATCCTCATGCACCGATCCTTTCCATTGCCAATCTTTATCTGCTTTTGCCAGCCGCTTGCACCAATTGGATACTCCTCCAGCATAGGTACACACAAAATAACAATCTTTAGATAAATGTGGCATTTTAAAATTTGGCTCAAAAGCTAAGATGTCATCCGCATCCATAAATAAAATATAGTCAGCTTGATTCTTCGCCAGCTCTAGTGCTTCTTGACGATTGTGAGCAAAGTTAACCCAGGGGCGCTCATACAACTTACCCGGGATATTTTTGAGATACTCTTTAATGACTTTTTGAGTGCCGTCTGTTGAACCAGTATCAACAATCACCCAGGTATCTATAATGGGCAGTACAGACTCTAAGCAACGCTCAATTACCTCTTTTTCATTTTTGACAATCATATTGAGGCAGATAGTTTGCTTTTTAGACTCCTCAGCAGCAAAAAGCTTGGTGCTTGATAAAAGTAAAAATAGAAAAATGATTTTAGGAACAAAAAATTGATTGACTTTCGAATTCTGTTTTCTTACTAGCATCTTGAGACTACTTTTCCATTTTAATTGAAGACTGTGAAGCAAAGACATTTTCTTTCATAATATTTGTTATTTTTTTTTGAGCTTCTTTGACATTGATTTGGTGAATGGCTTCAAAATGCTCTTCAACTAATTTTCTAACATTTTCTGGCAAATCATTGCGTTTTAAAAGTTGCTCACAAAATTCTATTCCTTTGAAATAACGTCCCGTTTCTTTAGCGCAAATAATAGACTGTATGATAAGTCCATAATCATAAATCCATTTTTCAAGACACATATATTCGTTGGGATTAGAAGGCAGCTCAAGCGCTGTATTTAAAATCTGATAAGCCTTTTCAAAATCCCCTCGATCACTAATTTTACATGCAAGATAATATAAAGGCTCCGCTCTGTGAGGCCTGTTCAGATAAGCATTAAAGAAACTCTCTTCGACTGTTTTGGAATCAAATTTCAATGCATTTTGAATATGCCCAATTCGGATCATTGAATTGAAAACTTCTTCTGGATTTCCTTCCATTTTGATCCGTTCTTGATACCATTTAAGAGCTTTGGCAGGCTGATTTGCTGACTCATACGATCTGGCAAGATAAAAATAATTTCGAGGATTTTTAGGGCGGATCTTAATTTCAGCTTCTAATAACTCAGCATCTTTTTGTGCTTTTAGAGGATCTTTAGCTCTTGCGCCGTCATGTATGTAAACATATTTAGCGCCAGTTAAAGGTAGCCCTGACAAAGTCTCTTTACAGTTTAGATCTTCGTGCACAACTCCGTCCCAAAACCAATCTAAATTGGCTTTGATTAAACGGGGAATCCAATATTCAATTCCTCCGTTATATGAGGCAATTGCATAAAAATCTGCAGATAGCTTAGGCAGATCAAAATTGGCATCAAACTCAAGCTTATCATCTGCATCCATAAAAAGAATATAATCGGCTTGGCTTTTTGCTAGCTCTAGTGCTTCTTGGCGATTGTGACCAAAGTTGACCCAAGGACGTTCATATAATTTACCTGGGATGTTTTTGAGATACTCTTTGATTACTTTTTGGGTTCCATCTGTTGAGCCGGTATCGACAATCACCCAGGTGTCAATGATCGGTAGCACGGACTCTAAACAGCGCTTAATCACCTCTTTCTCATTTTTGACAATCATATTGAGACATACTGTTTTCTTCTTCGTTTCATCTACAGAAAAAAGTGAGGTGCTTACAAGGAAAAGAAATAAAAAAATGAAGTTTTGCAATCTTGAAAAACTTAAATCTAATTTAGCACCCATGTTTTTAAGGCTCGTGCTTATTTAAAAAAATTATTAAATTTGAACATAGCGATTTCATTAAAAAATGACAATCTCAATTACACAGCCTTCACTCTATGAAAAGCTTTCATTATTCACTGTAAAAGTAAGTTCATTTCATGACTTCATCTTTTTATAAAAGAGAGCCAAAAAATATTTTTTTTAAATATCCAATAGTTATATCGTGAAGATTATTTCACTAAGGTGATCCTTTGTCGAATTTTATGACAATTCCCCGCTTACTCTTATTCACGCTACTGACAAGTTTGCTGCCTCATCCCTCTTATGCCGAGCAAATCACTTACCGTCGTTATTTTAGGCAACATCCCATCGATGTCAAGATTTTCAAACAACAAGAAATAGCTCCTTACACTGAACAACTCTATTTGCTCTGCAAACAAGTTTATCAAGAGTATCCCTATTTATTTTTGCCTAGTGAAAAAGATGGGTACAGTGAGTATTTTAAATCACTTCCAGATACCCCTAATTCATTAGCATGTATTGCTTTTGATAAAGGTAACGTCATTGGAGCTGCCATTGGACTTCCTATTCGTCAAGCAAATAGCCGCATTCTAGAGGCATTTGATGGGGGGAGGATAGATTTAAGTCACATGTACTATTTGGGGGAACTTGTTTTGCTACCAAAATACAGAAAACAAGGAATTGGCAGGGCTATTTATTACAACTTGGAAACTGCTGTCAAAGAAATGAACACCTATAATGCTATTGCACTGTGTCAAATCGAAGATCCAAGATATGATTCATTAAAACCTAAAGGCTATGTTCCTAATGATCATTTCTGGAAAAAACTAGGTTTTGTTCATCATCCACAATTCAATTTTAACAGCCCCTGGGTCAACGTGAATCAAACAGAGCCCTCTCCACACCACGTCGTTTTCTGGATCAAAACTTTTGATTGACCAGAGCTTATTTGTGAGTCAGCTTCAATATCAGTATAGCTGCAATAATCGCCACAATACACCCAATTCGAATAGGGTCTCTTGATTCCCCTAAGAAAATCATCCCAAACACTAGCGTCCCAGCAGCGCCGATACCGGTCCAAACTCCATAAGCTGTCCCCATTGGGATTGCCTTTAAAGAATAACTTAACAAAGCAAAGCTAATAGCCATTGCAAGTATCGTGAGAACGCTAGGCATCAACTTTGTAAAACTTTGAGTGTATTTCAGACCAATTGCCCAACCGATTTCAAACAATCCAGCAATCACTAATGATAGCCAATGCATTTATACCTCTTATTTTGAAAATTTATGAGACTGTAGCGTTAGTTACTCATATAAGTCAAACTACATCTAAAATTACAAATAAAACCTATTAATAACTTATAATTGGCAATTGACCATTCATACGATCTCCTCTTATTGAGATTAAGGAGGCTAGTTATATTATTTTCACAAATGACCCCTTTATTTGAAGATATTTAAAACTAAATTTGAAAAGTGTAAGTTGCGCAATTTCATCCTATTTTTTTATAATCTCTTAAAATTCAACTAGGAATTGTTTATGAAAGTAAAAGAAATTGGATTAAGCTGGATCGTAGTTAAAGATATTAAAGCTGCTGTCTCATATTATACTAATGTTGTTGGGCTAACACTCGCTGAATTTAATGAGGAATATGGATGGGCTGAGCTAGAAGGATCTGAAGGGGGAGCTCGCTTAGGAATTGCTAAAGAAATCCCACAAGAAAAAATCAAAGCAGGCCAAAATGCTGTAGTCACATTTACAGTAGAGAATCTAGAAAAAGCAAAAAGTGATTTAGTGAAGAAAGGGGCCAAGTGTGAAGGAGAAATCCTGGAAGTTCCTGGTCATGTTAAAATGCAAACCGTCATTGACAACGATGGAAACTGTTTTCAAATATGTGAGCTTTTACATCACTCATGTGAGCATTGCTAAGCATAGCGTTATCATTTAGATCATAAGCCATATCTTTTTTGATATGGCTTGTGATAAACTTACATTTAGAATGACACTTTAGCATAGGATCACAATGACACAACTGCCCCACTGCATTAAATGCGGCTCAGAGTTCACATACGAAAACAACGGGCTATATATCTGCCCTGAGTGCAATCACGAATGGATGGAAGATTCAAAATTGAAAAGTAGTGAAGATCAGATTATTGTAAAAGATGCTCATGGAAATATTCTTAAAGATGGAGATAGTGTCACGATTATCAAAGACCTTAAAGTCAAAGGAGCCTCTTCTGCTCTTAAAATCGGAGTTAAAGTTAAGGATATTCGTTTAGTTAAAGAAGTAAATGGCCATAATATCGAAGCTAAAGTCCCAGGCTTTGGCATAATGATGCTCAAGTCAGAAATTGTAAAAAAGTCTAATTAAATTTAGCTTAAAGATGGATTGTAACATCTCAATTATTGAGAATTAAGCAAGCCATGCTTACCTCTTATTAAAAAAAATCGCTAAAGAGATTCAATTAACTACGGCTGGAATAATCTTGATACTTTATTAGCCATCATAACAAGACTTGCTATCGCAACATTTGCCAAAAACATTGCTGCCCCTATACTGAGGATTAAATCATTGTTTTCAGGTGGATTATACGGATCCTCTAACCAGGTCCATATTTTATTTGTAGCATAAATAATGGCGATTACTGCGGGGATTGCAATATAATGAACACTAAACCTTTTACTCCATATTTTATCCAAATTATCAGATATTTCACCCAAAAGAATAGCAAAATAAACCGTTTGTGTTGTTGAAATAAGATACATCACTAAAGTATTTTTTTTGTACTTAGTAATCCACTCCCAATTTCCATCTTGGCTAAGTTGTAGACTGCTATCTGCATCATAAATAGCCATTTTTAAAATACCGCCGTGATTTATTATCCCTGCATTGTGATCTTTTTTTGGATGCAAATCACCTAAACCAAACCTGTCTATAAAATTGTCGAGCTGCTTAGTAATTGTACTTTTTTCATCCGAATCAGGCACTGTACTAAATTTTAGTGGTAAAATTTTTTCCTCTATAAGAATAAGTCTTCCACGTACAGGTTGATACATGTGAGATTGAGGTAGATAAATCCGGTCAAATTCTGGCGTTTCAGCAATCTCTCTCATGCTTTCAAGATTTAAATGATGAGCCTTAAGGTCTTTATTACATAGGCGACCTGGATTACGAACAAGCTTGATCACTTTGCCTGGAAATTTTGGATGCTCATAGACAATTTTTGAAATCCCCCATGCTATCGTTTTCCAATCTCCTACAGCATGTTTAGTATGCATGTCTTCAATTTCTTGGCCATGCTCCTCTAAAAATATGAGCACATCATCTGTTATGAATTTTTCTCTCATTAGGTTTTGAGTATGATAAGCAGCGCCAGCAAATCCAACTGCACCTATTAACAGCTTATATAATCCATCTGCATAAGAACCCTTTATTATGTCCAAATATCCCAATCGAGCTGCTAGGGCACAAGGTAGAGCGATAATAGCTGCTTGATGAGCTATCATGACAACTCTTGAGCTTAAGGTAGAAGCAAAGCCCC
>CAZJSX010000009.1:7380-16152 GCA_964548845.1 uncultured bacterium
ACAGCTGCTTGAAAATCAACTATAAGGATCTCTATGTAATTATCTTGCTTTATCCCTTCTACAAAACGAAACCCACCTTGTACTCCAGCTGCTGCTAAACCAGAAAAAAGAGAAAATTTTACTAGATTAGATAGGTCCACTCTATGTACAAAATTTAACTTCGCATCAGCAGCCATTACAGTAAGTCCTGTAAACAGCATCGCTGCCCCTTCCACAACTCGGCCACTAAGTAAGTCTAAACACCCTTTTGCAGTCGCCGCCATACCTACTGGCTGTAAGTTATGACCAGTTATAATCCCCATAAATACCTTCTAATAAAAATAAATTTATAAACCATTAAGGTTTATTATAATAATTAAATAATAACTTCTCAATATAACTTGACTGTTTTTCCACAAAATGAGGGGTTTATTATCTATAAATAGATTAAATAGAGATATTTGAGCCAAAAAAGGAGGTATAATCGAGTATTTACTAAAAAATACCCTTATTCTAAGGGAGTAAAATATCGGCAATAACAGGCATATGATCCGAAGGGAATTGATCATTGACTTGGCATGGCTCATGAGCGTTCATAATCACTGATATTTGTGGTGAAACGTAGATATGATCCAAAATAACATCAGAATCCTCCTCTGATTTAAAAGGTCCATTTCCCCGCTTATAATAATTGTAAAAAGTAGTTGTTGTAGGTCCTATATGACCGAGCATTGCACATTCTTTAGTATCTTTTAAATTCTGTAATAAAATTTGGCAGATTTGATCCCCATCATAAAAAGGGAGGGTGAATTGATCTGGCCGATTGGGAAAGGTGTTAAAATCACCTACAACGATCACAGATCGGCCAAAAGCATGAAGATGGCTCACTAATTTTTCTATAAACCAAACTTGATCTTCTCTGGAGTTAATTCGGTGAAAAGTTAAATGGGTATTAATCACAGTAAAAGCTTTTCCAGTAAGCTTATCGTAAAAGTGAGCTAATGTTAATTGCCTGCCAGGTTCTAAATATGAGCTTAAAAAATTAGGTACTTTTTTGACTAACAAATCATCTTTAGGATTTAAGGGGAGCTCTAATGAAGCGCTCGATAGATTTAAATCTTCAGTTTGATAATGACCTTGATCGAGTTGAAAGCGCTCTTTTTTATAGAAAATTCCATTGAGTTCGCCACTATCACTATCTCCAACAAAAAAGTCATAATCACGACCAAGTGCTTGCTCCAAGTCTTTTAATTGAGTGGAATAAACTTCCTGAACGCATAATAAATCAGGGGCCATATTTTCAATTGAAAGAACAAGATTAGGAAAGCGATTGACCCAGCTATAAGTTTGATCTACCAACTTGGCATCAAAAAGATCAAACAAAACGTTGTAGGTCACAACCCTAATTTTTTCATTTTTTCTCTTTAACATCTCACTTACTTGCGTGCGATAATTGTCAGAATATTTTTCAAGAGAAGTGTTTTGAAATTTTTCTAATAGAGGGACAATTGAGTGGGTGATTTGTTCACAAAAAATTAAATTTGAGAACAAATTAAAAGTAAAAAAGCAAAGTATTATTCTAAAGATGAATCGATTCATAGTGGTTAAAATCATAAATAGTCTTTATGAAAAAAACAATTTAAAGATAGATATTTGAATGTTTGACAGACAAGAGATGCAAAATTCTCTTTTTAAAGAGTATGATGAATTAAAAATCAACTTTTTGAAATAGGAGAATTCTGTGTTATTAAGAACGTTTATACTCATGCTGTTATTTACTAGTGCCTTTGTCCATGCCTTAGAATCAGAAGATCTATTTATGCAGGCGGCTATTGAAGAAGCAGAAAAAGGATTGGCATCTGGAGGGATCCCTATTGGTTCTGTTTTAGTCTATAAAGGAGAAATTATTGGTAGAGGACATAATCAGCGCATGCAAAAAGGGAGCGCTATTCACCACGGTGAAATGAACTGTTTAGAAAATGCCGGCCGTTTGTCTGCAGAGGTTTATCAAAATGCGACTCTATATACAACTTTATCCCCTTGCCCTATGTGTAGTGGTGCTATTCGCCTTTATAAGATCAATCATGTCGTCATTGGTGAAAATACAACTTTTCAAGGTGATGAAGACTTGCTTAAAAACGCCGGTGTTTCTTTAACTATTCTCGATAGCCCAAGATGTAAGCAGCTGATGCAAGAATTCATTTTCGAGCATCCTGAAGAATGGAATGAAGATATCGGTATCACATATCCTTAATCACAACGCAAACTTAATAGCCATTCAAGATCTAGCGAGCTGTTCAAAATAGTTTTGAAGGCGAAACATTCCAGCTCGAAGTAGCTCTGGCTGTCTTGCAAAACAAAGTCTGAAACAATCGGGCCTACTTCCAAAATCACTCCCCGGCACTAAAGCCACTTGAGCTTGATCCAGAATATCCATGATAAGTGCTTCACAATCTTTTTCATTGGTTTTAACAAAGAGAAAGATCCCTGCCTGTGGTTTTAGATAAGAGAGTATCCCCTTTTTAACAAGCGGATCTAAATACTCACATGCAATTTGAAGACTTTTGTGAACAGCTTGAACTTGATCTATTATAAGCTCAGGTTTTTCAAGTGCAAATAAAGCGGCATATTGACCAATGACACTAGGGCAACAAAGAGTTCCATCTTGAATAGTTGCAAATAGTGCAATAAGAGGTTTTGAAGCCACCGTAAAACCAACCCGCCAACCGCTCATAGAAAAATCTTTTGAAAACGAGCCCGTACGAATGATAAATTGTGAGTTTTGAATCAGTGAAGTTCCTGAAAAAAATTTCGTCTCGTAAATGTAGTTGTCATACACTTCATCCAAGAGAAGATATATCCCATGAGACTCACACAGATCTTTAAGAGCTGTAATCGTGTGTTTGGTTAAGCAAACGCCACAAGGATTCGAGGGATTTGAAAGAATGATCATTTTCGTCTTTTCTGTGATCGACCTTTTAATAGCGTCGATATCAAATAACCAGTCTCTCTCCCCTTCAATGTAAGCGGTAATGAATTTAGGCGTCCCTTTTGAAAAACGGACAATGTTTTGATAGCTGGGATAATTGGGGACAGGAATGATGACCTCATCACCCTCTTTCAATAAAGCAAGACAAATGTTTGTAATGCCACCAATCGCCCCATGTGTAATGAGTATATTTTCTTGCTCAAGGACAACCTGATGTTTTAAAGATAGATCCAGTGCAATTTTTTTTCTTAGATTTAAAAGGCCAGCTCCGTCTTGATAATAGTCTGCTAAATCTTGTTTTACTAACTCTGCAATATAATCTTTAATGGGTTGGGGTGTACCTCCAACTCTAACAGCTCCTTGAGAAAAGGAAATAGAGCCAGGTCTACTTTTTGAGATAGATTCAATTTTTTTATATTTGGGTAGCTCTAAGCGCAGCATAATAAATTCCTAATTTTTGTGATTTAGATATAAAAATATGGGGAAGGAAAAATATTATTGAGCCCAACGGGCCGCTGCTGCTGCTGCTGAAGATAACGAAACAAACTGGAGGGAGACTGAGCTAAATAAACACAGTTTGTATAAAGGGCTATAGGATGTAATAGTTTTAGCTCTATTCATAATCTTAATGATATCAAATTGTTGCACTAAAAACAATGCTAAAAAAAGACTATAAGGCACCCAAAATGGACTACAACCATGCTCATGGTATATCCCCCTAAGCTATTCAGTTATAAAATTTAAATTCATTTTTAAAACCTTAAAGATTATTTTAGCCAATACCCTTATTAGAGAAACTACCATGTCATTTAATCAATACCATATTATAACAGCTGACATCAATCACCTAAAAGAAGCCGCTCTACTCTTTGATCAGTATCGACAATTTTATGGGCAAAGCAGCAATATTGACGCAGCTTACAACTTTCTAGCTGAACGTTTAAAGAATAAGGAGTCTGTCATTTACTTGGCTATAGAGTCTAAAACACAAAAAACAGTCGGCTTTATGCAGCTATATCAAAGTTTTTCTTCTATTTCTATAGAACGTTTGTGGGTTGTAAACGATCTTTATGTCATGTCAGATGTTCGCAATCAAGGCATAGGCAAAACCTTAATTGAGGCCGCCCAAGCATGGGTTCGGCAACAAAAAGACAAAGGGCTATCTTTACAAACTGCCATACATAATGTTAGCGCTCAAAAACTATATAGCTCTTTAGGATTCGATCTCGATAAAAAATTCTTACACTATTTCTGGAAGTGCTGATCTTGCTTATTGAATTTATTCAAAAAAAAAGCCCTCAGAAGATCTGAGGGCTGCCAACGGCAGTATGCTACCATTATAATCATTAGATTTATGGCAATTACATACACGCTATCTACATACTTTTACTATAGCTTATCAATTCCTTGATGAGCTTTTTCTTTAGCTTTCTCTTTAGCATCATGAGCTGATTTTTTAGCATATTGTGCTGCTTCTTCTGCCCTGTCTTTAGCATTGTGCGCTAATTCTCTTCCTTCTTGGACCTTTTCTTTAGTTATTACTTTAGCTTCATGGCCTAATTTTTTAGCGTGATGCGCTGCTGCTGCTGCTTCATCTTTAACTTGATGTGCATATTCTTTTCCTGCCTGAGCTTTTTCTTTAGCTATCACTTTGGCATCATGGGCTAATTTTTTAGCATTATGTGCAGCTTCATCAGCCTTATGTTTAGCTTTATGAGCTAGCACTTTTCCTTCATGAGCTTTTTCTTTAGCTTCCACTTTGGCATCGTGAGCTAATTTTTTGGCATTCTCAGCCGCTTTCTCTGCTGCTTTTTCTGTTCTATCAATGGCATAATCCACTTTTTCACCAACAGTTTTATCTCTTGCAAAAAGTGAACTTGCTGTCACGATTGTAAATAATGCGGCTAGTGCGTACATGCTTCGTTTAATGTTAGTTTTCATAACTACCTCATTTGTTTTATCGTTTAAGAAACACATAATTAAGAATGCGCCTTAATTATAAAATTAGCAAGCCTATTCTTTTTAAATATTAAGCTTTAAACAAGATTGTTGATAAAAAAATTGTGATTAAATTGAAGTTCAAATAGTATTTGGCTTCTCCATGCGCTTTGGAAGAAATAAAGCACATAATGCTGCCAATATCATCAAAATAGCAAGAAACAGAAGCATACTTTCATATCCTGCCTTAAATCCCCCATGTAACCAAGAAAGTATTGGAGAATTAGAATCTACTAATTTTTCTGCAGCTGCTGGATCTGACAATAGCGATGGAGTGCGCTCTTTAAAAGCTTCTTTAATTTTTTCCATGTGTGGAGCTAAAAACCCATTTGTCCCCATACGGAAGGCAACTCCTGCAATTGCAAGTCCAATAACCCCACCAATCTCTTGAAGGGTCATAAACATTCCTGAAGCAATCCCTGCCATTTTGTGAGGCAGTGATGAGAGTGCTTGCGATGCTGATGGCCCCCAAGTAAGTACCCATCCAAATCCAATTAAGACACAAGATCCGTAAATGGTTAGCCTAGATTGAAAAAAAACTGAAAGAAAAAGAATTGAAAAACCTATAACTAATAAAGCTTTTGCCCCTATTTTTCCATATAGCTTGCTCACTGGTATCGAAAAAATAGCAACGGGAAGGGTAATTAAAAGCATGATCAATCCGACCCGCAATGATGAAATGCCTACTTCATTTTGCAAGTAAAGTGGGAAAAAGAAAAAAACAGCCCAGACAAATCCAATCAAACATCCATTACAAATTGAAGCAAAAAGAAACCCAGAATAAGCAAATAATTTGGGATGAAACAGTGGTTCTTGACTTCTTTTTTCAACAATAATGAATAATGCTAAAGAGATAAGAGCTAAAGCAAAAAATCCGATCACACCAATAGAGTGCCATCCCCAATTTGGCCCCTGCATGATCGCACTAGCCGTTCCACCCACTATTAAGCTCAGTAAAATAACACCACTCCAATCGCAATGACTAGAATGTGTTTTTTCTTTTTCAACAAAAATAAAAACTAAAAGTAAAGCTACAATAAGAAGAGGCACATTAATAAAAAATATCCATCTCCAACTTAAATAACGGACCATAGCACCCCCTAAAAGAGGGCCTATCGACGATGCAATAGAAGCAACTGTTGCCCAAAGAGCAATTGCAGTGGATTTCTTGTTTTCTGGAAATTGATGGACGGTTAAAGCCTGTGACAAAGCCAGCACTGAAGCAGCTGACAGACCAAAAAGTCCCATAGAACCAATAATAACTTGAATAGAGCACGCAGAACCAGCACCTAGACAAGCTAATCCTAAACCAAAAAGTCCAAGCATATAAAATAATTTTCGACCATGTGCATCTCCGAGTTTGCCAATTGCTAATAGAGCTATACAAATACAAATGCCGTAAGAATTCATCATCCACTGTAAGTCTAAGACACTAGCTCCCATCTCATCTTGAATTGATGCAAGAGACATATTAATGCTGGACCAACCCGCTGAAAGCGCTGCCATTCCAAGAAGAATTCCCAAAACAGCCATTGTCCTAGAAAAGTGTTTGCTATTCATTTTAAAATTTCTAACTTCTGATAACTCAAGTGCCACGATAACGTATCATACGATTTGAAAAAATCAAATAAATTTGAATGAGATTTGATAATCTTATTGATTGGAATAAATTCATCTCCACATCAAGATGGATTTTTTCGGGATATGGGTTTAATTATGTTGAGGCCTGGCCTTTTTTCTCTTTTCATATTAGCTGCAATACATCTTTTTGCTAATCGTCCCAAAATATTAGGTTGGATATGGCACGGCCGATTTCTCTCTTTTGCATCGGGTGTTTCTTTGTCGTATGTGTTTGTCGATTTATTGCCAGCCTTAGCCAAAGGAGAGCCTGTCCTAAAGCGCGCATTCGATTCTGTTATCCCCTATTTAGAATTACACACCTATCTGATTGCACTAGCAGGCATTCTTTTTTATTATGGAATTCAATCTCGCAAAGCCTCCCGTAAATATCAATGGCTACCGATCAGCGGCTATCTTCTTTTCAATTTTTTTATCGGAGCGACCTTATCGGACAGTGCTAACCCTGAAATTCAACCCTTAACACTTTTTACTATTGCGATTGGATTACATTATTTCATCCGCGATCACTTGGCCCAAGTCTCTAAAAATAAACTTATTTTAGGTTCACTGATCTTTGCTCTTTTTGCTGGATACTTTGTAGGGAATCTTTCTAAAATTCCCGATGCAGCAACAGCTATTGGAATTTCTTTTGTCGCTGGAGGAATTCTCTTAAATACTTTCCAATGCGAGTTACCCAAAAAAGAAAAAGGGGGCTATATCTGGTTTGTTTGCGGCGCGCTGCTTTACACTGCCATCTTATTGAGCTTAGGTGAAGTCCATAGATAAAATAATATCTATCTATAACAAATTTAAAATCTTTAGGATATTAGATTAGATTATTTACAAAACAGTAAGTTAAAAGAGAGAAAAGGAGACTATTATGTTAATATGGGCAGGGATTTTCTTAGTTATAGCCATTATTGCAGGTATATTTGGTTTTAGAGGTGTAGAAGGTTTAGCTATTCAAATTGCTAAAATTCTATTCTTTATTTTCATTGTGCTGTTTATCGTTTCTCTAATTTTGGGCTTGATCGGGCGTTGATCTCGTCAGGCTAAGTTTCTTTTCTTTTTTCTTATGTTAAAAAAAAGAGAAAAGAAAAAACTAAGAGAAGTTACCACATTTAGCAATCGCATCGCAATTACAGTGTTCTTTATATTTTTCCGCATTTACGTGATCATGTAGGGTAATCGCATTCTTTTTGGCATCTTCCACTTTCCTCATTGTCTCTTTAATTTATGATCGATTTTTTTCTAGCGACAAATAGAGTAAGAATGATAAATGAACTATAAAAAAGAGGGTCAAAGGATGAAGTCCATTTTCTATACATTTGTCATTTTTACTAGCTTGTTGTTTGCTTCTAGCTGCTCAGAATCTACTCCTGCTAAAACTGCTCAACAACAACAACTTAGTGACAATCAAATTCTCAATATTATGATGACTGTTGATAAAGAAGAAATAGCAGCTTCACAATTGGCTACCAAAAAGTATATGAGCTCTTCGGTTGATAACTATGCAAAATACCTGATCCACATGCACCAACAAAACTTAAATAAACTCACAGCCTTAGCCACACAATTGAAGCTTACACCTACAGAATCTGATATTTCAAATTCTATGATATCAGGTGGAAAAGAAAATCTTAAAAAACTAGATGAACTACAAGGGGCTGCATTTGACAAAGCATTCATGAATGCTATGGTCACAGGGCATCAAAATGGATTAAAGCTCATTGACACAACACTACTTCCAGAGACACAAAACCCAAAATTAAAAGTAAGTGTGAAACAGTTTCGTAAAATGGTTGCTGATCATCTTGAAAAAGGGCTTAAGGTCCAGCAGCACCTGTAAAATAATAGTCCTGTAAGGACTGTATTTTAAACAGCTGAAATAACTGAGCGTAAGAAAGTTTGAACGACACTCGAAAACTGCTCCGGCTGATCATAAGGAAGTCCATGACTTGCTTGCGCGATCTGTACAACTTGCAAGTGTGGGTTAAGCACAGCAAGCTCTGCAGCCACTTCAGAAGAAACTACTGAATTAGTATCCCCGATGACAAGCAAGCTTGCAACATCAATAGCTTTGATCAATTGCATATAGTCGGGATTAGGCGGTTTTAAAATTTCAAAAGCCTGAATGCTTGTTTGAAATCTTGCTTGTACAAATTGTTCGACAACCTCGCGCGTGC
>CAZJSX010000010.1:0-15823 GCA_964548845.1 uncultured bacterium
AGCACCTAAGTAAGATAAAGATTTTAAAGCAGTATGACTCACAATTTGATTGATATTTTCAGCAATTTTTAACTCAAGTTCATCATCAGTCAGAACATCTTTGTATAGGTTATACAAAGTTAATAATTTAACTTTTTCATCGGCGGACATTTTATGTAAGTGCCCTGCTACACTCACCCCCTGATTATTTATATCTTGTTCCTCTTTAATAGACTTAAGTGCTTCTTGATAATTTTGAAAGGATTGAGCTGCTTGAGCTTTTTCATTTTTTGCGCCAAAGATTAAATTAGAGCCAATGATCAGCAAAGGGCTGCCGATAGAATATTGTGAGCCCAAGACGGTGATTTCTGATCCCATGATATCGGAAATTCTAACTTCAATATTTAATTTTTCTAACCCCAGCTTATGCTTGACTTGTTCCACAAGCTGTTTAATTTTTTCAACTTTTGCCTGTTTTTGTGGATCGCTAAAGCTAGATTTCCCAATTGGCAAAATCCTTGGAGCGACAAAGGTGGCTATTTGAGACGCTGCAACTGCGCTAGCACAGACTCTAGGGAAAGGGAGAATTTCCAAAATTGTCTGAGTGAGAGCTAAGCATTGATTGATAATCATAAATTACACCTTCCTTGCAAACAGATCGTCAGGCTCTTCAGTTAAAAACTGATGCAGACGCATATTTTTATAATTTTCTTTTAGAGTCGGCATGTAGTTGAATACGAAACTTTCAAGGAATAATTTCAATTGTGTGCGGTTGTGAGTATTTTCTTGAATCCATTCTTCTAAAATTTGATATTGCTCTTTAGAAAAATCAACTTTAGCTGCAATAAATTTAGCTTGAATCAAAAGCTTTTGAAACTTTGGATCACCAACGATTTGGTTAATTTGATTCTGATCACTGTTTGGATAAGATTGAACTACACCATTTTCCAAATTAATTAGGAAAGCATTTTCAGCAGTTGCATCTGCTGGATGCCCCTTTAAGTAAACCTTCCACTCTTCGGCTTCATAAGTATCCATTAAAATAAACTTCGACCCTTCAGGTGTTTGAACAATTAAGGCCTCTTGAGCTGGAATTTGGCAAGAAGTGTAAAGCTCAAAGTTGGGCATGGAGACACTAAAGCCTAATTTGGTGCTGTCCAAGGCTGGGTAAAGGTTGTTGGTTACGCAAATTTCAGAACTAAAAAACTTATATTTTTTTGGAACAAGGTCGTTAAACTTTGCAACCACAAGATTTTCTGTCTTTTGGAAAAAAGATTTATCCCCAGGAAATACTTGAGCTAAGCTAATAGGCTGGGTTTGATTTTTGAAAATTGCATCTTGCCATGAGTACTTAGCCACATTACAGTTTGAATTTGGAGCATAAACTGCTGTGTTCTGCTCTAGCTCTTGCTCGATTTCTTGCTCAGTCTCCTGCTCTGTTTCTTGCTCTTGCATGGTTTCTATTTGAACTTCTTGTTCTAACGAGTGAGCATTACCCTCATTTGTATTATAAAGAACTTTTGTTGGTAAAACGGACGCATCAATACAGCTTAACATCTCTTGATAAAGAGTATCCCACTGCTTGAGAGTAAAGTACTTTTTGTATTGATTCGATAGTTGCTCTAAATAATCCTTTAATGCGCTCTCACTATTTACTAGTTCTTCTACTCGATTGTATTGACTGCGAGGCTCATCTTTAATCTGACGGACAAATAGTGGATAGAAATCTTTGAATATGTTTAATGTCACAAGCTTGTCTAGCTTTGGCTCTAAAAGAGCTTTCCAAACATAATTTTTCAAAACAGCTTCTATTTTTTGTTTTTGAGATAAATAATGATCTCTCCCTTTTAAATATTCTTCTTGAAGGGTAATCACATATTGAATCATCTCTGAAGTCTTAAGTGACAGCTTGTCTTTCTTATTAGAACTAATAATAGCAGCATCTTTTGCTAGAGTGACAAATTGCACAGCCTGTCCTGCTTCAAATTCCCTCATTCTCCAACAAGCTTGAGCTAAATCTCTTATTGTAGTGTGTCTTCCTACTGAAACCATAGCCTGGGCACTAGCTGCTTGCTTGATGTCTGCTCCAGTTGTATGTTGATGATCATAAAAGGTGAAAGTTTTACTCGGATTTTTACTTAGAGGGCTTTGATGTAGTAAAATTGGGGCCGTGTTAAAATCACTTAAAATAACGAGTTGATTGTTAGCATTGTAAAAAATAACCCCTTCGATCCCCTGCCCTTGTTTAGCTTTCAAAATCTCTCGGCAAAGCTCTTCTCTTGGGTATCCATCAAATATCCCTGCCAGATCAACAAAAGCATGGATTTCTTTTGGAGCAATAAGCCTTTTTAACTCGCTATTCATCTCTGACTTTTGATTCAAATCGGCATTAAAGATATCCACTTGATCTTTTGATTTTTTAGCAATTTGAGTTAGCGTATTTCCTATGATACCCAATGCCGGCTCCACCTCTAATCGACGAGGAAAAGTCTCTTTATTCCACAATGTCCCTGTAAAACCGATCATTTCTTCAAACATCTGAGGGAAAGTTTGAGGGTTAGCGCTGATGCGACTGTCATAAAGCTTGAGCTGACTTAGGATATATTTTTTAATAAAATAGAGTTTGAGTTTGCTATTTTGATTAATATTGTTATGAACGATATCTATCTGTTCTTCACTTAAAGAGAATGACTCAGCTTTAGGATATAGCTCTCTTAGTTTTTTAAAAGCCTCCGTCTCCTCAATTTGAATAAATTTCTCAATAATTTCTAGGCTTGCCTGTTTACTTAAGCCTTGCAGTTCACTTTCTATATGTTTTTTAGGGAAGTCATGTTTCAAGTAATATTGTAAACTATATGAGATAGTTTCATACGGATTACCAAACTGAGACTTTTCATTCGCTTTACCTAGTTTATAAGGTATAGCCAAGACTTCGTTATCAATCACCGGAGGGCCATAATGTTCTCCAAGCCTTCTGTTAAGACATAGTGGAAGGAAAATATTAAAGTAACCCTGCGCTAGACTAATAAAATTAGCCACACTTTCATTTTCAATAGAATCGGTATATTCTTTTGCTTCTTTTGAAGATATTTCTCCTAAAAGATATTGCTCGATTTTCTTTAACTCTTCAGGGCTTGCCTTTGCAAAATAACGTTTGACGTGCAAATATTCTTGAGGGTCAAGAGTTGAAAACTCTGTAGTTACTTTATTTAAAAATGAAGCGACTAACTTGGGTTTAATATGTGTGCTGAAGTTTTCTACTGTACAGCTCAATTTATCATTGGCGCTTGTAGCCATAAAATCAAAATTAAACTCATCAGCAAAATCTAAAATCAACTGATATGCAAAACCGGCTAAATCGATATGAAGTGGAGTAATGGCAGAAAAGTGTGAGAGTGTAAAGTGAGTCTCGTGCCTACAATTGAGCAGAAGATCTGCCTCATCTAAAATAAGCTTAAAATTTTTAGCTAGCTTATCAAATAATGATCTAAATCCTTCAATCTGGGCTTCGTGAGTTTTAGTTAAATTTTTTGAGCCTTCAAACAGGATCTCTATGTACTTTAAATATAAACTTTGGATTGAAAACGCACTCATCATGAGAACAGATTTATTTTCCAATGCTTCTACTAAAGACATATTGAGCTCTTCAAGCTTTTCTGGTGAAAATTGAGTAGAGCGATCAATTTTTATAGCTTTAACATACTGCTCAAAAGGTCTTAATGTATTTGTAACTTCACCACCTAAAGACTCAATTAAGCTCTCAGGCATGACAATGATCGGAGATGTTTTACCATCAGCAATATATATTGAAAGTAATGGAAGCATAATCATCGACTTACCAAAACCCATTACAGCTTCGATAATTTTACCAATCGAATCATCGCTATTGTTTCTAATAGCTAATTTTAAACTTTTGAGTTTTTCAACTTGCGCAGGGTAAAGCATGACTGACAGATAATATTCAAAGACTAGATATTCAGGTGAATCGACTATTGAATACGCGCGCTGTAAATTTTGTGCTGCAATTTTTTGGATGAGCTCATTTTTTTCATTTTGAGGGGCAGAAGATGCCGCTTTTGCCAAAGATAAAATTCTTGACAGATGCTGCTCTTGAGTTGCCAAGATCAAATACTCATGAACATTCTGATTCAATTCCAGAAGCTGCTGATCATTTAAAAATGGGTTGTGCTGATGATAATTTGATAAATCTTGTCTTAAGAATGTAATGAGAGCGTCGTCTAAAGTGATCTCTTTTTGTTTACCACTTGCGATTGCAAGTTTTCGCATAGACTCTGTATACTCATCTGGACGCCATTGAAGCTGCCCTTCTATCTTTGTTTTAAATTCTTTAATCTGCTTTTGTCGCCCAGCAACATTTTCCGTAAGACTGCCAGTTAATTCTTTAAGATTTTGATCGCTTATAATGTAACTGCTTTTAGTAGGTAGGCTTAAATAGTACTCTAAATCTTTTTTGATAGCTTCAAACCCTGTGACAACTAATGGCTCTTTAGAATTTGGCTTTAAGATCGGCTCTAGTTTTGTTAAAACTCGATCTTTATAAGGATCTGATAACGGCTTTACCTCTAAGTAAGGATTTAAAAGCATTGTGACGTTTTTGTCACTGTAAGTAGATAAGATGGCCTGTGGATAAGCTTTTTGCTCTTGCTTATCGTGACTTACAAAACTTTTAACCAGCTCTTGTGTCTCAAATACAACTTTTTTCTCTGTAGCATCTAAGATAGTTGCTGCTTCCATTTTTAATTTTAATTTGGCTAAAAAGATAGGATTTGAGTGCAATTCGAACCATGAAGCTAAAATATCTATCAATATTTCCCACTTAGATTGATATAGAGTTGGTTTGAGCTGACTCATAGCTCCATTTCCAGACTTGAGAATTTTCTCGTTTTCAAGAAAGTTTTCAATATCATCAAGATGAGGAAAATAATCAGGATACTCAAGCACTAAATTCAATATTTCCTTCACAAATGGGGCGACTAGCTTGACTACTGGATCATTGTGCGAGTATAGGCTCATCGATTTAAAATAACCGGCAAGTTCAATATCCGTTTTTTTGTTTTTGTAATCCTTAGCATAAGTGTACATGTTTAAAACATGTGTCAAATAGTTTTGATAAACAGGAGCATGCAAAGAAAATTCAAATTTTGGATTCAAGACAGCTTTAAACATTTCTGCAACTTTTTCCACTGCATCCATTCCTGCAGCGGGATCTGCCCCATTTTCTTGAGCCATATTATTGAGATCACTAAAAGCTTTGTTTGCAAACTCATGGATATAATCATTAGCGTCAGCTAGAAACGTATTACTGTTAAAGTTCGATGACTTAAGGTTTGAAACTTGACCAACCAGTGTTTTGAGAAGAGAAAAAACAACCGAACTTTGAAAAGAACTATTCTTTTTCAAAGATATACTTGTGGGCTGCTTTATTTTTATAAGATCTTCAGATAAATGAAATTGCTTAACAAGCTGACTCTTTCTAGATTCTGTTTGCTCTGTTGGTGTAACATAGGTCAATAAAATTAATTCTTCTGCTTTTTCCAGAGCATAATAATCAAGCTGATCTCTATGAGTTAAATAAAAACTATAATGCTTTTCGATAAGGCTTTTAATCCCTTTTTGCTCCTCTTCAGAAATAAGAGTATTAAATCTTGTAAAATTATCGACAAGCAAGTGAGATGCTTTTAACTGTATTAAATTTAAATTGTTGTCACTGGATTGAACTTTTAAAATCGCTTTAAGAGTATTGATCTCTTCAGATTCATAAACAGATAAGTTCGAACCTAATTGATCTAGTAATTTTAATGAATCTTTTAAATTTTCTTTTTTTGCATAGAGGTAAGCTAGGTAAAGTTGCGCTTTTCTTGAAATTGGCTTGAGCGATGAGATATTTTGTGAATCAACAATTTCAAATTCTAACAAAGTGGATGCTTGAAGCTCATTCGTTCCTTCAATACTTTCTAGTAATGACTTAGCTATATTAATTGTAGTACTCAAAAGTGAATCTTGCTGATTGTCTATCTGTAAACTCACAAGCACTTTAGATGGCTTGTCATTTTTATTGAGCACTAAAGCATTACTCATAAGATCAAGCCTTAACTTGGTATTTAGTGTAAAACCTGGATATGCAGATGATTTATAGCTATTACCACTTCTTTGGAAAATTAATCCTTGATCACTAACAGTTTTAAAACGGGGAAATTCAATTTTTTCTATATCTAATGAAGATGCAGCGGTGTCGTCTGACCATAAATTAATAAACTTGGAGTCTTCAAACTGGCTCAAATAATCTAAAGGAGAGTTTTTCACATCGACTAAAATTTGCCCAGTAACTAGATCTTTAATCCCCGATTTAGAAAAATGAATCCCTTTTTTCGGGTCACTTCGATCAAGAGCATAGATTTCACCGAAATTACCTTCTGCTTTTTCCCAAAAAATATAGCTTTTTTTCAAAAAGGAGAAATTCGACAATTTAGCAGCAATTTCGCTATGTGAATTATAAAGGAAAAGCTTTCCATCAATTTTTTTGTAAAATTTTAGATTTCCCTTTCGCTCTATACTATCATAAACTTTGGCCATGTAATAAATTTGACCATCATTATCGATGATTTCAAAGAGATTCGCTTCATCACTTGAAGCTTTAAATTTTAGATGTCTATCTTGAAATAATTCGACGTAAGAAGGATTACTATAAAGCTCCTTAAAAGAAAGACTTAATCGAGAATGCCCATTTTGAGCATCATCTAATTTTCCTGATATAAAATCCACCTCAACACTGACTTGATCGTCTGCAAGAACCACTATTTCCCCTAGATGCAGAGACCTTAAAGCTGTTTCTGGAAATTTACTTGTGATTAACAAATCTGCGAGCAATTCCTGAACCCACTTTTTAAACTCATCAAAAGTGAGCTTTTGGAGCTGATCTAGTTTTTGAGCGGCTGCACTCATAAGCTCAGCTCTCAGAGTTGGATATATTTGTTGGACTTGCATCAATCGATCTGAATTAACAAAACTCATCAAAGAATAATAAAAACTTTTGAGGCTTCTGCGTGAACTTGAAGAGTCTCTAGCTAAAATAGAAGCTTTTGTCATATGTAAAAGAGTTAACGCTTCTTCATTATCACCCCAAGCATCAAAAAGAGCGTTGACTGTTACTTGAGAGTCCATAAAGCCAGCCGCTTTTTTGTCTATCGAAGCAAAATCAACAAAAGATTCTAGTTTAGCGTTTAGCATAAGCAGGAACGAGGCTAAAAATTGTGCTTGCGATTTTTTTGTGGCATCCAGTTTGCTCAATTTTGTAAATTGAAGCGACGTGTCATATAACTTATTAATAAATTTTGCCAATTGCTTTGATAGTTCAAGATCAAGTTCACCAAGTAGATCATTAGAGCTAAAAAGAACTAGTTCTAAAAATTGTTGATACTCTGGATCAAAAAGCTTTTCAAAATTTTTAGCTCTAGAAAAGTAACTAATAGCTCTTGTGGCTCTGAGCTTTGGAGTTAGAATAACACTTAAAAGTTCTTGAGCCTCATCAAAATGGACCTCTGCTGGGGCTTTGATATGTATTCCTACTATAGGCAAGGAGCTATCTGGACTTTGATTTTTGATTACTGTTTCAGTAAAAGAGCCTTGATAAACATTATTGTAATTCAAACCAAATCTTTCTTTAAAAAAGTTAGCTTTAAGCGCTTCCCAATATGAAACTACATATGAGATGATAGGGTTTTTAAATTCAATCGTTTGAGAATTAAAAAGATCCCCTTGCTGACTCCAATAAGTAAATGGCGAAACATTCAAGTATTTTTCAGCCAAACTTAATAACTTATATCCTAATGTTTTTTCACCCACTTGATTTTTTAAGTTATGTGGTTCTACTTCATCAGCTACCGAAAATAAGCTCACAACACTCTCTGCTAATTTTTTCTCAACAGGCAAGTTTTCTTTAACTCGCAACATATGCTCTTTGTGAGACAGTTCTTTTTTAGTTATGGGATCTACAAAAATATATGATCTTTGGATAGGGCTCAAAAAGGAATAGTGATAATTAATTAATTGTTTTTCGCCACTCTCATAAAAAATTTGATTGTGTATTGCAAAGCGAACTAATTTAAGCCATACCTGAGGAATCCATTTTTGATCTAAATTGCGATTATTAGAGATCAAGGAAGTTATTAAGGTCTCAAATAAAATATCGAGATCATCAAGCTTATAACCAGTCTTTGAGATTTTACCGATATTATTTTCCCGAATTTTTAAAAGCTGTGGAACAATGTAACTTTTTAAAAAGGAGTCATTTGTTCTTCCTGCTTCTAACTTCTGACTCACTTGATCTGTAAATGCTTTTTGTACATTATTCTCGTCGAGGTATTCTGAAAGATTGATCTTGCCATCATGAAGACAAGTTTTAAATAAACTAGCTTGATTTTTTTCGACCCCAGTAAAAGATGTTGGCAAGTTATGGTATGCTTCTTTTAAAAAAGCTTTAATTTCACCAAATTCTTTTGCAATAGCAGGGTCTGTAATTTTAAATTTAGGAGCTTCAATATGATCGAATCCCATAAAGGCAATAGTTGGTGGATAAGGTATTTCTAATTGCAAAGCCAACTTTTCATCTAGCAAGGTATACAAAAGCTTAGAGGCTCTAGCTAGCGCTAAAATATGATTAATCGATGGCTGGGCAACTTTTGAAAAATCTTCACTATAAGGATATAAATATGAGGAAAAATCTAAAACTGTCTCTATCAGCTTTATTTTTTCATTAGAAGTTAAGTTTTGAACATCGATTTTGGCCATAAAAGAGGTCATCTTTACAACGAGCTGACCGTGCTCTAAATATTGCAAATAATCTGGAGTCATTATTTCAGGTATTATATACCACAATGACTGCAATAATAGTCTTCTGTTTAAAGAGTCCTTGTTATCTTTTCGCCTCACTTCTTCATTGGCCATAAACTTTTTCATCGTGGCACATGCTTGATCTACTGTTGGCTTAGATAGATGGTTAAAAGCATTCACTTGCGGGTTTAGTTTAGAAAATAAGATGTTCCATTCTTCTCTCAAGATCGTTTTCACATAATTTTTTTCTACTTCTGAATGAGAGTTTTTATGAGACTGTAAAGAAGACGATGGCTTGTTTGTATACGTTAATTTTTTTGCAGGGCCGCTAAAAGGGATAAAACTATCAAAATTGCCACTACGAATCGATGAAGACAGCTTTGCTAAAACGTCAGCGTTAAAGATGTTAGTAAAATCAGTTGAGGAAGGTGCTTTATTTAAACTGGGGTGATTTGGCATGGAACCTAAAAGCTGATTCGCTATGTAGAGAATCTCACTTTTTTCAAATAAGCTCTCATCTTTTTTGACAGCCAAGTAAAAACAAGCTGCAATTTGTTTGAGCGCAGCTAAGTATTGACTAGAATCAACTTTATTTTTCTTTAAATAATTTAAAAGAGACAGGGCCAATTCAATCTCTAATCGTTTATTAGCGCGATCTCCTAATAAAATTCTTTGCAGGTATGAAAAAGCATTAACAGCATTTCCATTGGCACTGCTAGACTTGACCCATACATCGTTGTACTGATCATCGACAACTTCATCTCCTTTAAGCTGTGAAAATTGAGTATATAAATGCTCGGGATTCCAAGATGGTATCGGCAATTTAGTTGGCTTATTTTTCATCTCATGCAAAAGCGTGACAAAAGTATGTTCAGTTAAACTATCTAGTGGGATATTTTCCTTGATGCTGATGGGCAAGAAATATTGCTCGCCATCATGATGAAGGTGTAATTGTCTATTTGATTGAAGATTCGTAGAGACTAATAATAGCTTATATTGATTATCAAGCTGCTTATATGCCACTATTGAAAAATGATTTTTCGAGCTTGTATTTTGAAATAAAATTAAAGGCTCACCTGGTGCTAATGCCTCTAAATGACTTTTAAAAATTTCAGTTAATTTCTTTTGTGCTTCAAAATCTTTTTTAGCAAAGCAAGGTTGTTCATTCTCAGATCTAACAAGCTCTTTTAAAGTACTACAAATTTTGGAGGTTTGTTTAAAAAACTCTTCCTCAAAGTTTTTACTTCTTTTAAGGGTGTTGAGTAAAGGATTTATAAGATAGCTAGTTTGCCCTAGATTATTTTGTTGAACTAGAAACTGCTCTATAAAATAGAAATATTCTAAGTAAGAAATAGGTTTGCTTAAAGGTAGTCTCGCAAGAGAAACAAACAAACTTTTTGCTTTTTCTATATCCATATAATTTAAGCGCAAATGACTCAACTTTTCTAAATAATTAACGCCAGGGGTTGGCAACTGATTGGCACTATCGTATAAATTAGCGATGGCATCTAAATGAGTTTTGGCTTTTTCATCATCTATTGCATAGGATTCATACAGAGAATTTAAGCTCGTTAAATGTTGGTTGAGCTGATTAATTTGCGAGTTATTCAATCGATGAAAAGACAATTGCTGCTTAGTTTGCATCGTTGACATTTGTTGTTTTCCTGGATTTGTCAAATCTTCGGCAACACTGCGCGCTGATTTTAAAAAATCTACAGAACCTATAACAAACTTTGTAAACAAGCCTGAAAGGGCATCTGAAAATGAAAACCGTAAAGTATTGGCTAGCAGTTCCACAATTTTAGATCCTGCTTCGTCCATTGAGAGCTTTGTTAGTTCACTAAAATTGAATGTAGACCAATTTAGCGAAAGATTGGCTTTAAGAAATATAAAAACGCGCCAAGTTTCAAACTTTTTTATAAGCTCATCTATAGAAAAACCTTGAAGTTCACTAAGATCAAAAGTCTTTAAAAAATCTTGGATTTTAGGATAATGAGCAAAGAGATTTTCGATATTCATCGAATCCCATTTTCCAATAATATGCTCTAACCCCGAGCGCAATCTCAATTTTTCTAGATCTAGTAAAGCATGATCTTGATCACTGAGCGTCGATGTAGAAAAGAGCCCCTCTCCTTTAGTTTTTTCTATAGTGTGATTTGTTGGCGTTTGCGTAAACACATAATGTTTAGCCAACTGATAAAGAGAAATTAAAGCTCCAGATAAAAATAACCCATTTTTAACATATTTATAGCCAATTTGCTGCCAACTTGTTTTATCTGTTTTACTGCGATAAACTTTTTGCTGAAGCACTGATCTTTGATCTAAAACATGGGCTGCAAAAGTAGGATCATAAGATAACTTAAAAGGAAAACTTTGCAGACAGTTTAATATAGCATCTATCTCTTTAGGTGGTATTTGAAAATTCACACCTACTTGCTTGACCCATTGTATAATTGATTGAATCTGCTCTTCAGTAAGTTGTCTTGAAAAATAGGGAGATTGCTGCAGCTGCTCTAAAAAAGCTAAAAATTCTTTCATAAGAGTTGCTGCTTCTTTTTTAGATAAAGAATCAGTTTTTAGCGGAGTCAAAAATTGTGTTAAAATAGAAGAAAATCCATTTTTAGCATGGAAATTATCTGAACTTGAAAAACACCATAGTGATTTTGCAAGTTGATTTAAGTTTGCATTAGTAAAGAAAGCTGGGGCATGAAGCACTTGCTGCTGCAGTTGCTGGACTAACTCTTTTGCTTGAGCTACTTTGTTTTGCAAATTATTGAACTTTAATTGATAAGATTTTATTTGAGCGTTGTGTTTTAAAAAATCAGCTTCGATTAACGTAATATATTGATCTGCTGAAGTTGAGGAAGACCCCATTTTATTTATCAAATAACGCAGTGAGCTAAAAAATGAAAATAACAAAGTAGTTGGTAAATTGATCAAACTTTTGGTTGCACTCAAAGCTTTGTGAACATAAGAAGATGATTTTTTTTCAAATGAGGATAGATCTATTTTAAGATCATTTAAAAGATGATTCAACTGATCGTAATTTTGGCATAAAATATTTAATCGAACTTGATCTGGAGACGATTCTATAAATTGACTAAAAGTACTTGATTGATCTGCATTATTTTTTTGAGAAACCCCTTTAGTCAGAAAATCAATCTCATGAACAATAGAGTCGTAGTAGCGCTCAATAAAACAACTTAATTGCTCAAGTGGCTCTTTTAATGAGATTTGAATCAGATTTAAAAAATATTGCTGAATCTGAGGATATAAGAATTCAAATCTAGTGCTCTCTATCCTTTTTTCATATTCGTGAATCGAGTTTATAAATCCTTGAATAGGTGCCAAGCTAAAATCTAGAACATCACCAGTAGCAAGCCCCTCAGATTGATCTTTAATTTTTTTTGTTGCGGCGCTTAAGTCAGCAATTCCCTGCTCAAAAAATGGAGACACCTCTAGCAGTTGCTCTTTTTGAGCAACCTGAGTCATTAAAAGATTTAACTGAATTTTCAACGCTTTTATGACTTTACTTGAATACCATTCGTGAATCGGATCTTTGTAAATTTTATCGAAAACTTTTTTAGAGACTGCTCTAATAGCTTTATAATCTTGGTCAGTTTTGGCAAAATGAGCTTGAAGTTGAATCGCGCGATAAAAAGTTGCAAAATTTTGATCTTTAACTATTAGATTTTTATCAAGCTGTTCTTCAAAAAAACGGATTAATTCTTTTGAAAAATGATCTATTTTTCGAAGAGTTTCTAGTTGAGATGGATTGCTATTTTTTAAGTTACCTTCAACATATTTTTTGAATTCCTCTAAATGCTTATCTAGGTCTTTATGACTCGTTTTAAGGGTCTCTAGCTGAGCTACATTTTTGAGCTTTTCAATGTCTTGCTCTAACTTTACTTCAAGTTGTAAAGCTGGTGGCTGGGGCTGGACTGCAACCTTTTCTTCGATTTTTGGCTTAAAAAATGAAAATTTCATGATTTTGTCGTAATTAGTTAAATAAACAGATCTATTTTAAAAGATGGGCATTAAGAATATATTAATATGGCAAAAACAACTACAGATTCTTCTGGATTTCAAGCTGAAAACCCCGTTAACCTCCTCCTCGATCGGCATTAAGATGCAAGAGCACCATTTAAAATATTTTCTTTACACAAGAGATCAAATAACCCCCTTTGAGCCTTCTCACTGCAATTTACACCCTAACTCCCTCTCATAAGCCTAATTTGAAAACTAAGCCTCTCATAGTGCCAGGAGATTGGTTTTTAAGTTTATTTTGTCTATAATAGTATGAATTCAAAAGCTTAAATCCAAATGCCTGCTCCCAATTTAACGACACAAAGACTTCTTTTAAGACACTGGCAAAAGTCAGACTATCACCCTTTTTTCTCAATCAATAGTAACCCAAAAGTGATGGAATTTTTTCCAAAACTGTTATCTGAAAATGAAAGCCAAGAACTAGCCGATTTATTTGAAGAAAAGTTAACGCAAAACCTCTATGGATTTTGGGCTCTTGAAGAAATATCACAAAATAAATTCATTGGCTTTGTTGGTTTAAACCAAATCTCATTTGACGCCCCTTTTACCCCTTGTATTGAAATTGGCTGGCGATTAGATCCCCTATATTGGGGCAAAGGATATGCCTTTGAAGCGGCAGAAACTGTTTTAAAATATGCTTTTGAAAATTTAAAACTAAAAGAGATTCTTGCTTTTACAGCCAAGCACAACCTTCGCTCTAAAAAACTCATGGAAAAACTGGGAATGAAAAGTGATCCTAAAGAGAATTTTTTACATCCTAAATTAGATCCAAACCATCCATTAGCCCTACATGTACTCTATCGAAAAGCAAATCCCTTTAAATAGCTTTAGTGTAATTGGAGAAATTAGGTAAAATAGGTCCCCTATTATTATTACTTAAGTATCTATGAGCACTACTAAATCTCCCCAGCTGTGGAGACAAATTCAAAAAACTAATTTCACGTCAATAGACACTCTTGCTGAATTTTTAGAGCTCAGCCAAGAGCAAAAAGCTCTTTTATACTCTCCAGAGAATTTCACACTTAATTTACCTGTAAGACTGGCTCAGAAAATGGAAAAGGGAAATATCAATAACCCCATTTTCCGCCAATTTGTCCCTCTAAAACAAGAGACTATAAAAGCAGAAGGTTTTTTTACAGACCCTGTTGAAGATGGTCATTTTAGACAAGCTACCCGTTTTTTGAAAAAATACAATGGTCGAGCCCTTCTACTTGCAAGCTCTGCTTGCGCCATGCATTGCAGGTATTGCTTTCGACAAAATTTGGATTATGGGACAACTGAAAATTTCACTGAAGAGCTAGCCTTAATTCATAATGACCCAACGCTAAATGAAGTGATTTTAAGTGGAGGAGACCCTTTATCACTCAGCGATCAAAAATTAGAGTTTCTTTTAAATGATTTAGAAAGTTGCTTACATATTACCAAAGTGCGCTTTCACACTAGATTTATTATTGGCATTCCAGAGCGCATCAGTGAGCCTTTTTTAGAACTTTTAAAAAATCGCCGATACAAAATTTACTTTATAGTACATGTCAACCATCCCCTAGAACTCGATTATGATGTTTTAATGGCTATTGATCAGCTTCAAAAAATAGGGGTTATGATTCTAAATCAAGCTGTTTTATTAAAAGGGGTGAATGACGATTTTGATGTTCAGCTTAAGCTACATCAAAAGCTCATTGATCATGCCATTATCCCCTACTATCTTCATCAACTCGACAAGATTGAGCAAGGAGCCCATTTTGAAGTTCCGACTTTTAAAGGACTTGAAATTATCGAATATCTCAAGGCCAATCTTCCTGGCTATGGCGTTTCTAAATATGTTCAAGAAATACCACAAAAGCCATCTAAAACAACTATTATGTGTTAGAGATTTAAAAAAACAAAAATTTTTCTGTGAAATTTAGAGTTGTTTAAATAGAATACCGATTTTGGATATCCCAATTTATAGGTAGATCTTTTGAAAGCGCAAAACGAAATCACACAAATGTTTGACCAAATCTCCAAAACATATGATAAAGTCAATACGATCTTATCTCTCGGAATGGATAAAAGATGGCGCAAATTTTTAGTCCGCAACCTTCCTAGTATCACCAACTGCTCTCTTTTAGATGTCGCAACTGGAACTGGTGAAGTGCTCTTAGAAGCTTTTAAACAAGGGAAAATTAGCGTCGGCGTCGGCGTTGATCTATCTCAAGATATGCTGAAAATTGCTAAAGAGAAATTTCAAAGATCACCCTACAGCTCACAAACCAACTTTATAGCTGCAGATGCGATGCATCTGCCCTTTACCGATCGATCTTTTGATGCTGTAACAATCTCATATGGAATTCGCAATGTAGAAAATGTAGCCAAGGCTCTAAAAGAGATGAGACGCGTTCTAAAACCAAATGGTAGATTACTTGTCTTAGAATTTTCACTTCCTAGAAATTCTCTACTTAAAAAAATGCATCTGCTCTACTTAAGAAAGTTACTTCCAAGTATTGGCAGTTTCTTTTCAAAGTCAAGATCTTCTTATGATTATCTCAATCAAAGCATTGAAAAATTTCCATATGGAGATACTTTTCTTGAACTTCTACGAGAAGCTGGTTTTTCAAGTCTTGAAGCCCACCCCATTTTAGGAGGCGTTACGACTCTTTATATTGGAGATCAATGACCAAAAAGTGTATCGACATTTGTGAATTTCAAGTAGACTCTAAACTTTACTACGTTCAAAGAGTTACTGAATCGATCCCAAATATTGACCTTTATAGTCAACTATCTAACTGCTCCATATTCCCCAAAATGTACTGGTCTCATCGAGATGATGACTCTCAAGAATTAGTGATTGGAAAACTTTTAGAGACAAATAACGTCCCCAAAATTCAATTGATACAAGTTCTAGTGGGAGGTCCATTTGAACTTAGATTTTTTGGTGGCAAAAGTTTTTCAAAAGAAACAGATCATG
>CAZJSX010000011.1:0-15522 GCA_964548845.1 uncultured bacterium
CTGCCCTGAACCGAATGACAGGCCTGGGAATGCCGGACTCATACAGGGTGAATGGTTAAGGCATCAAAGCCAGATCCGAGAAGTGTCAGTTCTGGATTCGTGCAACAACGCCATTTGTGATGGATATGGGCATTTTGACCCTTTAAAGTGCAAGATAGTGATTGACGACGGCTCCAGAGGTAGAGTGGTCGTGATCTTCGAGTTGAAAGAAAAGGAAAGATGATGCGCTCTTGTGTCTCTACGAAGGGTCAGGAATCATCTCCGGCGCGAAATCGGGTGCCTCCTCCGCTTCAATCCAGGCCGCGATAAAAACGATGTTCATCCCGCAGATTTCCATTCCTTCCGTCTGCACTTTTACGACAAATCGACGGGCGGCTTCGGCGTCATCGAAAGTTTTCAGAATAATATCATCGTTCTTAAGGACGCCCTGCGGCGTGATGTTCCCCTTGACGATGTAGGGACCGGGCGGATCGCCAAAGACAAGCTCTTCCAGATCCTCTTCCATTTCGGGGCCGTGCTGATTGCAAATATCAAAACTCTCGTAGCACGGCCTGGGAATAGCGGCAAACGGAAAGGCATTAAGGCTCTTGCAAAGAAAAGCGGGGTGCTTTCGCTCCCCGCAATTCGGCAGCGTCCTCAGCCATTTAGGGTATTTCCGCTGCCAGTTACTATAATTATAGCACCATTTATATCCGCATCCTTTAGCATTTCCCTTTATCGCCCCCTCTCAAGCGTCATTGGCCGCTCGCGGCTTCGCTCGGAATTACGCGCCTCATTCATTTCATCCAGCCGGGCATAAAGCTCGGCGTCCTCGGGCGCACCTTCGCCCTGCACCTGGCCGGACTCCGTTGGCCCTGTTGTGCTGGTCGAGGTCCCCTGCTCTTCCCTCTCCCGTTCCATTTGCCGTTCGTCCTGCGCGTTCCACTGATCCAGTAAGGCGTAAAGCTCTTCATCCTGCCCCACATCCAGCCTCTGCTCAGTCTGCGCCTCCTGATTGAATTCCCCCGCGGTGCCGGTTTCCTGCCGCGCCTGCTGGACTTCGGATTTATTTTTATCGTCCATCTTATTCTCCCTACCGCCCAGCCCTCGCTCCCGTTGCGGGGCCTGGCGTTCGTTCCATTGATCCAATAAGGCATAAAGCTCCGCGTCTTCCTTGCCAGTATTTGCCTGCGTCTCCTGTTCCCGTGTCTCCGGTCCTTGTTGCAGCTGCGCTTCTTGATTGAATCCTCGTGCTGTTTCGGTTTGCCGCTGCCTGTCCTCATCCCGTTTCTGCTGCTGCGGCGCTTGCTGTCTTTGAGGCTCACGGGCGCGGTCATTCCACTGGTCGAGCAAAGCATAAAGTTCCGCATCCTCCTTGCTGGTCTTTGCCTGCGCCTCCCGTTCGATCATTTCGCCCCGCGCCTGACGGTTAAACTCGCGGTTTTCCTTGCGCCGATTGTCGTTGAGCGGGGCGTCTTCCTGCCGCTCAGGCTGACGAGACGGTGCTGCAACCTCGCGGTTATCGTTCGCCCTCGCCTCGCTTTCACGCGCCCGGTCAGGCCAGGTTCGATGCGCTGTCTCGACGATCTTTTCCTGTAATGTGTCAGGCAATTCGACCAGGGGACGCTCGGCCTCTTCGATCTTCTTTTCAGGGGCGCTGCGCGTGTTGAAGGCCTGCCCGGTTTCACGGGTGGCTTTCGGATTGTCCCAAAGCTGCACGCGCTCCCGCTCATGGCGCTCCTGGAGAACCTTCAACCCCTTCTCATGCTCGCGGGCTTCGTGTTCATCGCGCCCCTGCCGTACGCCTCGGAAGTTTTCGATGTCGGCCAGCTTCAATTTCATCCGCTCAAGTCGCTCTTCTTCCTCTTTTCGCCGCCGAAGAACAATCTGCCAGAGGCGCTGCACCCGGTGCATTTCCTGCTGCTTCTTTTCCGAGGCCTCGATCTGCTTACGAAGCGACGCCTCCTCTCCATCGCCAAATTCGCGTGCAACCTGACGCTCCACTCGCGCCCGGATCAGACGCGTCGTATCGTGGAATTTCGCAATCTCCTCGCGTTGTCGATCCTCCAGCCGGTTGATCTTCGCGGGCACGGGCGGCCCGAAATACCCCTCTGGTTTTTGCGCCACCCGCTCGGCCAAAGTCTTTTTGACGGCCTCCTGTTTCCGCGCGGCCGACTGCATCTGCGGCGTCGGCTCTTTCCGGGCCTGTTTCCCGCTCTCGCTCTCCTCGCGCCGGCGCGCCTCTTTTCTCTTCCGCTCTTCTTCCTCGGCCGCTCGTTTTTCGGATTCTTTTCGCGTCTTCTCCTGCTGCGCCTTCAGCTCGTCGATCTGCTGCAATTGCAGATCGCGTAGCGTCTCTCGCACATTCTTTTCTTTCACGCTCCCGCCGATGACACGCGCCAGGCTGAATTCCTTGCCCTGACCATCAACCAGGAGAATCTTTTTTCCCTGCGCCAGTTTGTAACCGGCCTTCTCAACCGCCGCCTTGAACGCTCGGCCGTCCCCTTTGGCCTCCCGGTACAGTCCGGCGATTTGCTTCCTCTTTTCATCGTACGGGTCCTTGTTGTACACATTGTCCCCCTTGATTTTTTTGTCGCCCTTCCGCTCACGCTCCTCGTCCCGCTTCCGTTTGTTCTCGCGCCGTTTCTCGTTGTTCTCGACGCGAAGATCGCAGTAAATCTTCCCGTGGACGCGTTCATATTCTTCAGCCCATCTCGATAATTCGAGTTTGGTGAAGGCCATCGTATGCGCCCGGCCTGTCTCCGGATGGATGGTTGAGCACAACAAATGAAGGTGCCTGTGGGCTTCGTCGTTGTGCGCCACCATCAGCACTTGGTGTTCCTCCAATCCAAGCGCCTGGAGCGCGCTGCGCCCCGTCATCACCATATGCTCACGCTCCGGCTCTTCCTCCGGATGCCACGAGAGCGAAAACGTAAAGACCGGCTTGCTGGACTTTCTCCCGCACGTCGTCGTCCCGTTCTGGCGTTTGAGATCCTCGGCGTGCAGCGCCGTATACGCCATCCATCGCCACGCTTTTTCCGGGTCGTTCGTGGGCAGGTTTTCGGTGTGCGTCCAGTCCACACGTTCGGCGGTCAGGGCCTCCTTATCGTGTAGGTAATACAGGGCCGCACCCTTGAACGATGTTCCTCTGGGCGAAAGTCGCGGAACCATAAATGCTAGTCCGGGTAGATGATGTCCGAAAGGACGATGTTGATAAGCTCTTCAAGCCGTTCGCAAACGACGGCCAGTTGCTCCGGTTCGTACTCGCCCGACATATTTAAACGCCGTGCGATCTGGTTGAGATTCACGCCGCACCGTCCGACCTCGAAGACGAGATCGGGAGGCAGTTCGAACACCTGACGCAGCTTCGCTTCCTGCCCGATCATCTTGATCCGGGCGTAAGCGTAAGGGCTCATGTTCACCCTGCAAGCCTCGTTCTTGAGGCGTTGCAATTCGGCATCGGTCAGGCGCAAACGCATGACGTGAACGCGCTTTTCCTGCGGGTCTTTCCTGGGTCTTGCCATAGGTCAGATCGGGTCAAAAAAGGATCACAATGGGTCACGAAGTAACGCGGAACGCTGCGTCGAAGACGCGAGTTACTGGAGAGGGATGCAACGGGAGAACCTGGGTTCGCCCTTGCCCAGATAGAAATTGGCGACGTTTACGTAGACATTTTCTCATCTGGCTACGCTGCCACTGCTATAGCCACACCTTAATTTGCGACATGCCGCGCCGCATCCCTCTCCGCTTCGCTTTCCACAACTTTCTCCGCCGCTCGAGTCGTCCGCCCGGATTCTCCACGCTGGATCACGTTCCCCTATTCCAGGCTCAACACATCCTCGGCTGCCGCGCCCTGCCCTCCTGTAACCATATGCACAGCACGGCCTCCTTCCGCTCCATTCGGGCTTCCTGATGTTGCTGATTCCGCGCCAGTCGCACCCGCGTCTTGCAACGCCATGCCCTTCGCTTTGGTCCCATTCCCATTGCCCTGTCTGCGCCGCCCTGCAATTCCCGCAACCAGGTCTTCGGCCCCATCCAGGTACGTCTGGACCGCTTCCTTCACCGCCTGTTTCAGGAGCACTTCAATCGCCGTTGTCGCTCCCCGTTCCTTGAGCATATCCGCGAATAAAAAATCCTGCGCCGGCGCCGTGACCGTCACCGCAATCGTCTTAACCTGGCCGGCTGTCCTTTCGTCCACTTCGATCCTCAACGTCTCTTTCGCTCTTGGCATAATTCACCTCTCTTATTGGCGTTCGGCCCTGGCGGGCCTCACACGCTGTTGAATAAACTTTGCGAATTTACGAACTTTTGCGACGATCTCTTTTATTTCTCGATGCTCTGAAATGCGAAAGCGGGGCAGTAGGGAGAAAAATCTCCGCGCGATTACGCTGTAATGCCCTTCCGTTTTTTGATCGTGATTCAACGGCTGAGCGGTTCTCCAGCCCTTCAGTAAACGCAGAAGGCGGCGCGTCAAAGCGCGCGGCACGGTCTCGCCATGCTGTGGGTCGGCGTCGTACCACGACACCGGCACAGCACGGAAATACGGCTCGGCCTTCAATTTCATGGGCCGGTCATCGGCCCTCGTCACGATAATGTTGTTTTTTAAGAATTCTCGGAGTTGCGACGGCGACATGAGTTTTCGATCCTCGCGCCGCATATGCTCGCGCAACTCCGAGGGCGTGAGCATCCCCCCGGAAACCTTCACGGCTTTCGTCCGGCTGCCCAGCACGGTGGAGAGATATTCGAGGGTCGGCTGGTCGCCGGTCGCCATCCAGATCACGGCATCGGCCGTCCCGAGGAAGTCCTGCCAACTCTGCGGGTAGACCGCCTGTAATTGCGTGATCGTCTGGGCCACGATGAGGAGCTGGATATAGTACTTTCTCCCGACGCCCGCCATGCTCAATATCATCGGGTTTGGCCCCTGGTGCGGGAACTCATCAAGGCAAAACAAGACGCGGTGTTGGGGCCTGGTTTTCGCGCGCTGGAAGGTATAGAGCAGCATATTCGTAATCAACCGGTTCCAGCCCGACAGCTTGCCCTGGAGGTCAACGGTCGGGGCAACGATATAGACACAGGCCTCGCCCTTCTGCACCTCATGACAACGCAGGTCATTGCGCCTGACATTCTTCGCCATTGCCGGAATGTCCAGCCACGATAGCTGTTCGATGAGCGTGGCCAGCACGGGCGATTTTCCTTCCGCCTTGCCGCCCATTGAACGTTCCAGCAATGTCCCCGACGCCGCGATTACGCCGTCGAAATCGGGCCTCCGTTTCATATCGAGCACAAGAGCCTGAAAGGGGTCATCCTGCGGCCTGGCCTTTTGAAATTGCCCCCGCGCAAGCAGTTGCTTGGCAAAAACCAGATTGCGGTCTTCCGGCGCGGCAAATTTCCAGACATAGAGGATCAGGCCCTGCATCACGGTGCGCCCCTCTTTGTAAACCCACTCATTCTGGCCGGCATCCTTCGGCCCATGGACCAGGGCTTCCGCGATCGTCGCGGCCCACTCCACGGCGGCATCCTCGCCGTAGAGCTTTACGGCATCGTCGATCTCGATGAAAACGTTGAAGCCGGAAGCCTCAAACTCAGACACAAGACCGTAGGGAGCGAGGTTGATAATCTTCATGCCGGATTTCGCTTTGCGCCGCGCGGTCGCACGGGTGCTCTCCCCGTCGCAATCGGTCACCACAACTGCTCCTTTATGACAGTGGATTATCGTATTCATATGAACAGTCTTCCCGCTGCCCGGAGCCGCAATCATTGCGACATGCCGCTGCGCGCGAATGCCGACAGGTTGCAAGAAGCCGAGATTGAACAAAGAGAGCCGCCCGAGCAGCAATTTACCGGGCCTGAAAACGTGGTAGAACAGTTCTGAGGCTGTCGTCCATCGGCTGGTGTCCTCCTCGCCGTATTTGCGGTATCGAAGCCAGCGCAGCAGGGGACGCGTGAGGCCGTACAGGGGCCTCCACGGCAGCGTGGTCAGGCATAACCAATAACGGAAGGCTCTCGGACTGTAACCAAAACCGAATATCCGCGCGGGAATGATCCAGCCAAGACGCGCGCTCAAGCCCCACACGCGAAATGAAATCAGGATCACAATAATCCACTCAGGGATGCTGTTGACCGTGAACCCAAGAGCTTCCAGTAAACGCAACCCGGGCGCGCAGAGAATCGGAACAGCGGGAGTGAATTCCTTCGCATATGGCTCCGCGAGGGTGATAGCCTTTTCGATCTGCGCCGGCATTCTGAACCAGGGCGCAGCATCGGCGCTGGCTTCGCCGGTTGTTTCGTATACAACAATGTCCGGCGACGGCGGAAACCAGCTTCGATAAAAGCGCCTGGCGCTCACGGCCAGAAAGCCCAAACCGATGAGAGCTAGGATAAAGATCAGCTTGTAAAACTTGTCCAGCATGAGACCTCCGTGTGCGGGGGCCGGAGAGGTGACTGACGGTATGTTAGTTTCGATAACAAGACATTACTCAAGGTTACTCGGCGGCTGTTTTCATCCGGCGAAGAATTGCGGCTAGGTTGTCTTGGTCGCCAGGGACGATCTCCAGCCACGAAGCCGCTTTTTTCAACGCTTCGCGCCGACTGAAATACTGCCCGGCTGAAGACAGCCCCCTGGCCTCATCCATCCGCGCCGGCGTCAGCAACAACAGGGTTTTTACATCCCCACTGGGCGCGGGGATCGGTTGCTTTTGCTTACAAGTAGCGTAGCCATCGGAGACGATGATATGAATCTGCCGCCGTCCTTCCTGCTTGGTGGCGATGCGCCAGAGCGTCCCGAGAAGATCGGTGCAACGGCTTTTGACCGGTGCGGCGGCCGGAATCAGCGCCTCGCGGCCGAAAGCCTCCAGAGCCCGCCGCAGCGCAGTGCGGTGCGCGTTATTGGCCTGCGCCTCGGCCTCCGCTACAGCCTTGTCGCAGGCTTGCTGTCTCATCCGTTTGATGTGCGGAAGAGAATTCAATTCCCCGCCCTTCTCGGCGCAAGGCTTCAGGTCTTCGCGCCGGATCGCTGCGAGCTGGGGCAGTACGACGGATCGAGTCTCCGTCACCGTAAACCCGTCAGATGCGAAGCCGTTAACGATCAGTCTCGTTGCGTGGGCAGCCTCGATGATCGACGGCAGTTGCTCGCGCAGAGTGCGCAGCGCCGTGGCGACGGCGGCCGGCTCGATGCTGCCGGAACGGTCCATCTCGAAGATCAGATCGGCCGGGAGAACGACGGATGGCGGGGCTGTGGATGCAGGTGGGGCAGCCGCCTGCTTTACACCGGCCGGTGAGTTGCACGCGCTGGTCAGAAGGCTGGTACCCAGCACGATCATCAGTACCCCTCCCATCCGGCCGTTCGTGCCCGGAAATCGCCGCGGCCCATCTTGCGGCGCGGAAGACTGATATTTCCGGGAGATGATCTCGGTTTGTCGCCATTCCTCCATTAACCGGCTGTATGAGGCTTCCAGGCGCAAGCCCCATGCCTGTAAATCGCCAATGGTCTTTAGCGCGGCGCTCAAGGGAATCAGGCCCAGCGTAATCCCGAACATGCCCAGCGTGATCAACGGCGAGAGCAGTTCATACAACGCCAAGTCTGACACGACCCGAAGCAACAGTACCGGCGCGAGGCAAATGCCGACGATCCATAGCGCCGGCTTCATCACGCGATCCAAAATCAGATCGCGGGTTTCGCGCGGGTTTTCCCGGTCGGCCATTGCCAGGATCGCCGCGTCGGCCAACTTGACGAGCAGCGCCGTCAGCAGCGCCGATACAAAGACGGCGACGATCCATCTGTATTCGAGGCTTTGAAGAATGGCCGCCCCAGCCGCGACCTCAAGCAGCGCCGTGGCAACGCCGCCGCTCTTGAACGCCCGCGCTTTCAGGTCGTCGCCTCTGACCGCTTGCGGCGGCATCGCCGGATTCGCGGCGCAGCCTGTCCAGACTTCGTATTCTTCTCGAAACGTTATGACTGTCGCCTTGATCGCCAGGCGGAGGCGGTCGTGCTCGGCGCAACACAGCGAGCCAATGCGGCGCGCGGCGCGCTCCCGCATCGCGTCTTTTTCGGCCACGGAGCGGGCGTATTTAAGGTCTTTGTCCAGGTTGCGCGCGGCCTCGATGGCCTGATTAATCTGATAGGTGCGCGGTGATGTTCGATCGCCACTCAACCCCAACGACCGGTCGATAAGTTGTGCAAGATTGAATTTCATGATGTATGTGGCTCCTTTCTTGATTACATCTCTTTGTTACAGCATACGAAGCAACCATCTTGTATTTAGGCAAAGCTTCGCCCTGACGCTGCCAAGGCGAAGCTGCGTGTGTGTCAAACAAAGGTTAATTGCGAAGGGGCGATTTCGTTTCGTGAGGTTGCTAAACGCCCGACCAAGTGGATCGATCAGGCCGAAGGAAGCAGAAACAAAGGCAAAGGATAAAAAAAGGCGTGGAAAAGAAAGTCCACCACAGATTCACCCTTTGCCCCCATCACCCTTCCCTCTCTTTTATTTCGAGTTGCTCGAATTCTCTCCTGGTGGTATTCAGAAGAGCTTGAGCTGTGCTAGGCCCCATATTGTCGTAAACGAGACGGAGCGCATAGATAGAGAAACAGGCAGCGGCCTGCTCCAGGGGCACGCGTTGATGCGAAAGCAGATGCTCCATCGCAATGCGGAGGGGGGTGCCATCAAATTCGGGATCTTCAAACAATCGCTCCGAAGTCGGGACTTTTTCGCCCCTGCTTCGTAATGCTTCCTGCATGGGATGCCGCCCGATCGTCCATTCGGTAACTTCATGCCGAATCCGTTCTAAGATGGCTTGGCCACCAGGAGTACCTTGCATCCTAAGAGCCGCCCAAATCGAAAAGTCGGCTAGCACTGGCGGGATTTCCTGATCGGGGAGATTGAGGTTTCGGATAGTCGATAAGGCAGCCTTTACGATTTCGGCCACTTGATCGTAATTCTTCGTATCCCCTTTCGGAATGAAGCTGCTGGATTGCATGATGGTATAGCCTCCTGCGTGCTAAAAATGACGGGGGAAGAGATTTTCCCAGTGAGAGTTCGGTTTTTTGTGGGCAAATAGATTCTGCAACGGTTCGTTCCAAGAAGTCAACACTTTTCTGTAACGAACCGTTGAAAAATCTATTTAACTGTTGTTATGCGAGGGTGGCAGAGGGAAGGCTGATTTGGCGGCGACTGAGTTCTTCACCTACTTCCTCATCGGTAAGACGGTAAAGCTTGGTGGTTCGATTATCAAAGGATGCTTGTACGTAGCCATAGTATTTCGGCCCAGTTTTCGCACTTTCATATAGACTGATAACCGCGTTGAGACGAACTTTTCCCTTCGCCTCTACTCCGTGATGCTCTTTCAGGTATTCCTTGATCCGCCTCTGGAATTCTTCTTCTAGCTGCCCCATGATATTCAGCCCAAGCATTAACTGCCTAGGATCATTCGTATGACGGGTTGCTCTAGCGAAATCTTTTACAGTTAAGCCCTCGATATCTTTCATGCTGAGATTATGGAGGGAATGCGGCACTGTCTGTTTCTCCGGCTGTAGTGAGCTTATAACTACATTACCGGGAACATCCTCAAGCTGCAAGTTTTCGTAACGAAAGGAAGAGGCATCCCCCTTGATCTTGGCAATTATCGAATTGGTTGTCTCGTATGTAAGGCCTTGTTTCTCGCTGGCTTTCCTTATGTAGTCTTCCGACTTTGGCGACCTTTCCTGCCCTGTTCGTTGCTTGTTACGGGGGGACGATGTTTTGACAGAGTTCTTCTTTTTTGTGCGCGGCGACATGGTGTTCCTGGTTTGCGTCCTAGTCCGTGCGGGGGATGGTTGCACTCGCATCGAGCAAAACGCCCTGGCTTTCAGGGCGCTCAAACAAACAGTGCCGATTCTATCATGGCCGCAATTGCGGCCATGATAGACCTTTCATAAAGATTAATCCCGTCCGACAATCAAAACCCATCGCTCATTCCGTCCGAATTGATATTTGACATCGCCAGCCGTCGTTTTCACCCTGCTCATATTCCAGCTTTGAACTGCGGCTGAACGAGAGGCGGAGCGTAATCATGTTGGCCGTCTCCTGGCCGGGTACCATCTTCGACCGCGTTCTGAAGAATTGCAAAGAGGCTTTTTCGTATCGCCGATTGCGCTTATAAATCCGCACGGCACAGAGACTATCCCGCGACTCATTTCCCCTGAATGCCCTCTCAGCGGCTGCCATCGGACATAGGATATCTAACCCATCGGGATAGCGGCTGGAGCCGATCAGGCGGACAATATCCTGCGCGTCGCATCCCGCCGGCTCGTCGATGCCTTCTTCTCTGAGAATGTCGTGTATCTTTTTTGACGCCACCACTGCCCGTCCCGGCTCCAGGTGCCAGTACAGCATCATCTTCCTCTTGTTTTTATCCGCTTCCAATTGACAAACGTGCGTTAGCTCCAAAAAGCTCAGGCCTTTACCCGCAAGCTCGTCATACGCTTCTGGCGAAATCAGCGCGCGATTTATCTGAAGCACTACGGGAATATCCGACCGGACGTGACCCGAGTTTTTTTCAGCATCTTCCGCACAGAAAATGATTATTCCGATCTTGTAAAACAATCCCTCATGTTTGATGGCTCGACATTCCTGAGCGGTCTCTGCCCGCCCGTTATTATTGAAGACCTCTTCCGCCCGCGCCAGCATTTCTGCAAAGAATCCGTGCGCTTCGACATTGCCGGGAAAAAGTACCCTGGCAATGGCATCAATGATTTCTTCGATCGCAAGTGACTCTATTGATTTTTGCGGCTCGAACTGTTTCCAGAATAGTCCAAGACGTCTGGTTGGCCTCCAGGCGCGGCGCGTCTGCTGGTTAAAGTGAAGCGATAGTTCAGCGTCTTCGTTTTCAAAAGGAGATTGGAAAAAAATTGCTCCCGCCATTGGCACCTGCTTTCTGCCCTTTCGAAATCTTCCCGGGCGCGGGTGGGCAAAAGCCCCGGAACCCGGCACGTTCCGTGCGCTGCTCATTCTGTTTAGGGCGTTTTCTACCAGGATATCTTCACTCTCTGGCGAAGCGGGGGCATTGTGAGGAAGCAGATGTCATCTCTGTCGTTGCGTACAAACTTGAGCTAGTCGCATAGTTAGTACTTGAATGCATGATCTACATTCTTTTCTGGTAAGCAAGACCCTATTTAAAAAATAATTTACCGCGTCATAAGCATTATTTATACCGGAATAATCTGGGCCTCCGGCATCGTTTTGGTTCAGATCGCTCAAGACCAAACTCAGCGGCAGAAGGGAGCTGCCGCCAACACTTCCGTTTCATCCTGTAGATCGGAATCCCGCGCCGAATCCCCTCATATAAGGAAAAAAATCAGCGCGCAATCCTTTGGCTATCGTGGCATTCTCTGGGAAGGATGCATTCAACGCTCATGCGCCAGCATGATCGTCATGACCCTCACCGTCTGGTCCGGATCGGCGGGGTCTTCGCTGCCATGCTCCATATCCGGTGCGTAGTAATCGATCTTCCAGAAAACATCCTCCCCCTTGTGTTCAAACGCCCCAAAATCATGTTCGCCATAAGGATCATTGGCTTCGTTGAACGCCTCAAAGAGGCGCACTTTCGTGTAGATCGCCTGCCGGGCCTCTTCCGGCAAGGCGCTGACGCCCGCCGTTTGCACAATCCGGCCACCAGCCCCGGTCCTGCGGAATTCATCGTTCAGCCGGGCGATAGTTTCGCTGCTCATAGTCCATAGTCCTCGAAGGTTGCCGCTAAACCGTCTTCGTCATCCCCCAATACATCCTCCAGGACCTCCTTGATGGCGAGTTGGTCATGATCGGGCCGCGCGGCCTTCGGACAGCATGGGCAATGAATGACGTTGACGACACTGCGGCCAAACTCCCAGCCGGCCGCCTTGAATTTTTCGCGGTAGCGTTCGTTCAGTTTCTGCGCCAACGGCAGGCCGGTCCAGGTTTCCGCCTCGGCCTCCGTCAGATCGGTTTCAAAGATCGCGTCCTGCTGGAGGTGGTAAACATCCCATGGCTCGCGGCAGCCTGAGCAATGAACGTCCATCGCGTGTTCTCTCCGGGTTTTCGGTTGGCTTCGATGAGAGAAACTGGCGAGCAACGCGCGGTCTGTCAAGCGGGGTCTGTTTCATGTGAAGCGAGGGGATGAATTCCATCGCTGGTCCGTCAAATGTGCCAAGGATGTTGAGAGCCAGCGCCTGAGCGCGATTTCATCCGCAGCGTCGGCGGGGTCGGTCATCTTGAATTCTCCTATTGTTCCGTACGATACAAATTTCGATGAGTCGAGAGGAAAGCGGGCGGCGCTTCACACTCACCGCCCGCTGCGCGTGGGTCAGTACTCGTAAGGCAAAAGCAGCGTGGTCACGCTGCGATCGGCTTCGGTGATGATCCAGAATTTGACGCCCTTGCCCGTACGATAGGCCGAGAGAATCCGGAAGCTTTCGCGCAAGGCCAGTTCGTTCTCGGCGGCATCCTCGGCGCAGACTTCGCCCCAATCGCCGGTCACATGGCGGATCACATAGGTTTCGGCGCGTTCCCCGGCCTGTTCCAGGGCCGTGACTGCGCCGGGTGTGGATACGATCCGACCGAGGGAAAAGCGCGCGCCGGGGATGAGGAAGATGTACTTCGTGGTCATGGTTCAATCTCCATTGGTGAGGGTTGCAGGAGGGGCGGCGGATGACCCGGCCGCCCCTGGCCCGGACTATTCGGCTGGTTGACTCTCGGGAGCCGGGCTCTTGCTTAACTCGTCGATTTTGGCGTGGGCCAGGTCCGCGAGCTTGGCGAGGCCCGGGAGATCTCCCTGCCCGAAGCTGGAGGTGCGCTTCCATTGGTCGCCCGCGCGGTAGGCCCGTCTGAAAGAAACCGTGTAGTGGGTCTTGCCGTTGCTGGTTTCGTTTTTCCAGATCGAGGCTGTGATCAGGCCGGATTTGATTTCGGCGACGGGTTTCTTTTTTGGCTGTGTCATGGTGTTTTCTCCTGTAGGGTTGAAATTGCATCTGCCTCCCGTTCACGCTGCCGCTCAGGCCGCAGCCGCAAGGCAGGGGGAGCGAAGCGTCCCCCGTCTGCACGCAGGAAGATGGGGGATGCCTTGCGGCTAAGGCGCGGTGGCGTAGGGATGGCTGAACGATGCAAGGTCAAAGCGCACCAGGCAGACAAACCGCCTGCACGGCCCCTCTATCGGAAACCCGCGCTGGAATGATCCTTCGGACTATCTTGTCGATATGGAAACAGAACGGACAGGAAAGCCGTTTTTAATCGGGAGCTTTTCTGCCTACGCAATTGCCGGGGCAAGGAGGGCCGTATAATGTGGCTCGGGCTTTTCCGGGGGTGTGGGCTAGCCAAAGCAATCCGGAACGCACCACGGAGCCAATACGATCAAAGGCGGGCTATTTGAGAATGGCAGTAGGGAAAAGATATTCCGGGGCGTCGGGAGCGCCGGGTCAGGCGTCTGAGAGGCTGAGACGCTTCTCGATGCGTTCCAGGCGATGATCCATTTGGGCCTGCATGCTTTCGCGGCGCAGATCGTCACCGCGCAAGGCATTGATCTCTTCACGAATGCGGATAAGCTGGTGGCCGTGGTCGGCAAGCGTCTTTTTGACTTCGCCTATATCGGTCTGGAGCCGCTTCAGGATTTCGTAGAGGAGATCGGTCGTGACTTCGGGCATGTTTTCAGGCATCCACGAGATCGAGACGCTTTTCGATGCGGGTCAGGCGGTCACTGAACTCGTCCATCCGGGCGTCGTGCTGGGAGATGGCGGTATGAACCAGGGCCACTTCGCTACGAAGGCCGGCAAGGCCGCTTTCGACGTTCCCGAGGCAGCGGCGCACATCCCTCAGATCGCCTTCAAGACGCTCCTGCCCGGCATGCAGGGCGCGCAGGTGTTCGAGGATCAGGTTGTGCGGTTCATCGGTCATACATTCACCCTATCTGAAAAAAGTTAATAATCCCAGAAAAAACGAATTGGGCTACAGTAGGTGCCACCGAGAGAGAAAAAAACCATGAGCACGACGCGCGATCCTGAACTCGAAGCCTTCAAGACGGAGATCGACCTGCGGGCCTACGCGGCGGAGGTCGAGGGGTACGAACTCGACCGCAAGGAAAGCTGGAAAGGCTCGTCCGTGATGCGCCATGCGAACGGCGACAAGATCATCATCAAACGCGATGCGGACGGGCATTATGTTTATTTCTCGGTGCGCGATGAAGGCGACAACGGCTCGATCATAGACTTTGTGCAAAACCGCAGGCAGGGCATGCGTAACCTCGGGAAGGTGCGCCAGGCGCTGCGCCCTTGGGCGGGGCGTGAGCGGAGAGCCTCCTCCCCTGCCCTGCCCCTGTTCACGCCGCTGGAGCCCACGTCGAAAGACCGGATGGACGTCGAGCGTGAATTCCGGTGGATGGATTATGTCGAGCGTCATCCCTACCTCGAACGCGAGCGCGGCATTCCGCGTGACATCCTGACGGCCGCGCGCTTTGCTGGGCGCATTCGCACCGACCGGCGCGGCAATGCGGTGTTTCCGCATTTCGATCACGAAGGGCTTTGCGGTTATGAGATCAAGAACAGCGGCTTTACCGGCTTCGCCAAAGGTGGGGAGAAAGGCCTGTGGGTGAGTTTGATCGAGGAGGCGGACCGGCGCTGCGTGATTTCTGAAAGCGCGATCGATGCTCTTTCCTATGCCGCGCTATTTCAGGATGAGGGAACGCGCTATGCGAGTTTTGGGGGGCAAATGAATCCGAAGCAGCCGGGGCTGATTGCTGCGATGCTGGGACGATTACCGGCAGGCTGCGATGTGATCGCGGCGACAGACAGCGATGCGGACGGGCAGCGTTTTGCGGAAAACATTGGCCAGCTCGTGCTTGATACCGGGCGCGCAGATTTACGCTTCATTGTTCACCGCCCTGATGGTGGTGCAAAAGATTGGAACGATGTCCTCAGAGCGCAGCCTGTTTCCTTCCCTACTGCCCGGCTTGATTGACGATTAGCCCCTTGAAGAGGTGAAGAATAGTGTGTGAAAGATTTGCTCAGAGTCAAAGCTCTATATTCATAGAAGTATCAAGGATTGGTTCCGTTCATAATCCGTTACGTGCATATGATCTCATCAGCAGGTGCACTCTTAGGCCACCTCGAAGTTTCTTCCTTTTGCCGTCTAACGGAAGTGCGGCTTGAGATTTTTTCTCTTTGATTAAAGAAAGGGTTAAAGAGGATAAGGACGAAAATTGCAAAAAAACATCAATGAAATCATAGAATTAAAGTTATCACCGTCGAGTCAAACCTACCGTTTCTGACGATTTGAGACCGCACCGTCGAGTCAAACCTACCATGTTTTTGGTCACCGTCGAGTCAAACCTACCATGCTTTTGGTCACCGTCGAGTCAAACCTACCGCATTATCGAGTCAAACCTACCATTTTCCTTGTGGAAAACATTTCCAAGATGGATGGGATTAGGCCTTCTTCGAGTCAGACCTACCGTCTGCGTCGAGTCAGACCTACTATTTTTGCGTTGATGGTCTCCAAAGGCTTCGCGTTCCATACACGCGACTGAAATTCGGTATAGGGATCAGAC
>CAZJSX010000012.1:0-15263 GCA_964548845.1 uncultured bacterium
GTAGATGGCCATGACTATTTAGATCAAGCGGCTTCAAATGGGGCCATTGTTGCTGTAGTTGACCAAGATTTTGTTTGTGAAAACCCGCCTCTATTTTTAGTTCGCGTTAATGATGTCAAAGTCACTCTTCAAGAGATGGCAAAAAGCTTGATTGCTTTTTGGAAACCAAAAATCATAGCTATTACTGGCTCATTAGGTAAAACATCAACAAAAGATTTTACTTTAGCGCTAACTAAACCTTATGTTTCTATTTATGGAACTCCGCATAGTTATAACTCCCAATTGACTCTGCCACTTACTATTTTAAATACTCCAAGACCTATGGACTATTTAGTTTTAGAAATGGGATTGAATCAACCAGGGGAAATCGACGTCTTACTAGATATTGCCCCTCCAACTTATGCTGTTTTAACCGCTCTTGCCCATGCCCATGTTGAGGCTTTTAATGATTTTGAAAATCTTGCTTTAGAGAAAATGAAAATTTTTAGCAGAAAAAGCACGCAGGTTGGTTTTTACAATCAAGATATCCCGTTTAGTTCTCTTGCTGCACAAAAAGCTCCCAAAAAACAAATAACTTATTCTTTAAAAGATTCATCAGCTTCATTTTATTTAGAGCTCAAAGAAAATCAAGTCAGCATTTTTAAAGATCAAAAGCTCTTTTTACATTTTAACAGCCCATTTTTTGACTACAAAAGTCACTATAATTTGCTCGCTGCAGTAGCCCTTGCAGATCTTCTAAAAGTGACACCACAGCAAATGCTTGAGCAAATTCCGCATCTTAAACATGCTCAAAACCGCTTAGAAAAAGTTGAAAAAAATGGGGTTGTCTTCATTTGTGATGCTTTCAACTCTACGTTAGATTCAGTAGAAAATGCGCTTATGAGCTTGCCTAAAGGCAAAAGTGGGAGGAAAATAGCAATTTTATCAGATTTGGTTGAGCAAGGTCAGTATAACGAAGAGAATCATATTAAGATGGCCGAAATCGCTCTTCAGTATGTTGATTGTTTGATTGGATATGGTGAACATTTACATGTCATGAGCTCTGTATGGAAAAAAAGTAAAAAAAAGTGGGCTTTTTTTCTCTCTTACTCCAATATGCTAGCCTATATTTCCAAAACAATTCAGAAAGGTGATGTGATTCTTGTAAAAGGATCGCGAAAAAGAGCTATGGAGCGTATTTTACATGATCTTACTTTTTCTTAAACTTCTAGAAAATTTTAATATTCACGTTCCAAGTGTTTTTGAGTATTACTCCTTTCGAATGAGTATGGCCGCCATTACAAGTCTTGTTCTGACTATATTTTTGGGAAAAGCATTCATAAAAAAATTATACGAATTAAAAATAGGGCAACCGATTCGCAAAGAAGAGTGTCCATTGCTAGGGCAGTTGCACGCTAAAAAAGAAGACACCCCAACAATGGGGGGGATCTTGATCCTATTTTCGATGCTTTCTTCTTTAATTTTGTGGATGGACTTAACTCATCCTTTCACCATTATTTTAATGATTACTACTGTTTTTTTAGGATTTTTGGGTGGGGTATGATGACTATTTAAAGCTTCGAAAGCGCAATAGTAAAGGGTTGTCTGCTAGAGTCAAATTTTTAGCTCAACTCGTTTTCTCGCTGCTCTTATCATGCTATTTATTGGGACCATTTACTAGTCATTATGGCTCATATATGACCTGGCTATATCTTCCTTTTGTCAAAGGCTCCATCTTACATTTTCATGGTCTTTGGCTTTTACTTTTAGTTCTCTTTTGGATTGTGGTGATTAATGGATCTTCAAATGCGGTTAATCTTACAGATGGATTAGATGGTCTTGCTGCAGGTAACGTGATCATGGTCGCAAGCTCTCTTTTAATCATTGCCTTTGTCTCTAACCACTATTCAATCTCAAGCTATCTCAATATTTTATATATTGAAGGAAGTGGTGAAATTGGCATTTACCTATCATCTCTTGTTGGGGGATGTTTAGGATTTTTATGGTATAATAGCCATCCCGCACAAGTTTTTATGGGTGATACGGGATCACTTCCTCTAGGTGGAATTTTAGGAGTCAGTAGTATTTTATTGCGCAGAGAGATACTACTTGCTTTGATCGGTGGTGTTTTTGTCGCAGAGGCTCTTTCTGTGATATTACAAGTGGGTAGTTATCGATTGAGAAACAAAAAGAGAATTTTTTTATGTGCCCCACTTCATCATCATTTTGAATATTTAGGTTGGCCTGAAACCAAAGTGGTGTTAAGATTTTGGATTGTTGGTTTTTTATTGTCTGTCATTGGTATATTGTCGCTTAAATTTCAGTGAAAAGTATGAGTGATTATTTAAATCAAAATGTACTGATATTGGGAATGGGTAAGAGTGGTCTAGCAATGGCCGGGTTTTTAAGAAATAGGGGAGCTCATATTCTAGCTTATGACGATAAGCTATCTTCATTAGATCTCCATTCTTGTCCTCTATATAATCAAGTTCATCAAGTTGATTTTAGCAAAATTGATTTTATTGCAGCATCGCCTGGAGTTTCTCCATCACATCCGTTATATCAAAAAGCTGCAGAATATCAAATTCCAGTTGTTGGAGAGATGCAATTGGGAGCAAAAGTTATAAAAAATCGCTGTATTGGCATAACAGGCGCCAATGGTAAATCAACAACGACAAGTTTAATTGCCCATATTTTGCAGACTGCAAAAATAAAAGCTCGAGCAGTTGGCAATATTGGAATTCCAATCACCTCAATTTTAGAAGAAGTGGATCAAAATGAGCTTTTAGTTATTGAGCTGAGCTCTTATCAAATTGATACTCTACAAACTTCATTTTTAGATTGTGGTGTCCTTCTTAATATAACACCAGATCATTTAGATCGTTACGTTACACTTGAAAATTATGCTAAGTCCAAATTTGGCTTGCAAAAGTTTTTAAAATCAAAAGCTCCTTTTATCCTCTCAAAAAAATTATCTCAAGATTGGGGTTCACTTTTAAATAGAGATACTCTTATTTTTTATGATTCTTTATTTAAAAAACATCGACATAATATGGAGCAAGAGCATGGGCTTGCTTATCCTTATGTTGGACCAATTGACGAAGAAAACTATTCAGCAGCAATTGCTGCATGTTATCATTATCAAGTTTCTGATTTAGATATTTATCGGGGTATCACTACTTTTAAAGGGCTTGCACATCGCTTTGAGTTTGTCAAAGAAATCAATGGAATTGTTTTTTATAATGATAGTAAAGCCACTAACATTGAGTCTGTAATTAAAGCTGTCACATCAACAGATAAATCATTGATTATGGTTATGGGTGGTGAAGACAAAGGGCTTGATTACTCTGTTTTGAAACCCTATTTTAAAAATAAAGTAAAAGGTATTTGCCTGATAGGTCATATTAAGGATACAATGGCAAAAGTATTTGAAGCAGATTTCAAAACCGGTACTTATAGCACTTTGAAAGAAGCAGTTGTGAAAGCATATCAAATGAGCTGCCCTGGGGATATGGTTTTATTAGCTCCAGGATCATCAAGCTTTGATATGTTTAAAAACTTTGAACATCGCGGAGAAGAGTTCAAAAAAATTGTTCAAAATTTAGAAGGAGAGAAATAATGAGCCGCAGAGACACAATTATTGTTGCTGTGTTAATCAATGCCTGTCTTTTAGTTGTGCTATTTGCCACAGCGATTACAAAAAAAGAAGAGCCTCAAGTAGCATCATCATATAAAGAAACACCTATTATTCCAGCTCCTCAAGTGCTCGATTTTGAAGAAATCGAACGCTCACTTGTCAAAGAAAGTCGCTCATTAAATCAGAGCTATCCTTTAGCTCCGAGTACCAGCCCAAGTGCAGAGACACTAACTCCAATTGCTTTTTCTGAAGAGATCTCTTTGCAACCTCCTCAAGCGCCAACACCTCCACAAGTCACTCCAATGACTCAAACAGCTCGTGCAAGTGCTCCTGCCAGTCGCAGTGATATTTCATCGACAACTAAAGATAAAAAATACATCGAAATTACAGTTAAAAATGGCGATTACTTAGATAAAATTGGCCGTGAAAATAACACTAGTGTTTCAGAGATTATGAGCTATAACAGCTTGAAAAACACTCAACTTCGAGTAGGTCAAGTTCTACGTATCCCAGTTAAAGGGCAAGCGGACACGGCAGCTAAAAAGAATGCTGCTTTAAAGCAATATATTGTGAAACCAGGAGACACTCCTTGGAAAATTGCCAACGAACATCATATGCAAGTTGATGAGCTTTTAAAGCTCAATCACCTCGATAAAGAAAGTTCTAAGCGGTTGAAGCCTGGCGATAAATTATACATCCGCTAGGATCTTTTATGCAGAAAAAGCTCTCTTGGCAGATGTTTTGTTTGACAGCATGTATTTTCGCTGTTTTTGTGCTGGGATTAATCATGGTGTTTAATGCCAGCTCTGCAGATGCTCTAGAACATCAACTTTTTCATAAGAGACATTACGCTGTTTTAAAACAGGTCTTCAATTTCTTTGTTGGACTTTTAATTTGTTACTCTTTTTGGAAACTTGGTTTTCAAGAACTTCTGAAAATGAGCCCCATGTTGTTGATTTTGATTAACGTGGCTCTTCTCTTAGTTTTTGTTCCAGGAATTGGGCGATGTGTCAACGGTTCACACCGTTGGATTGTTATCGGTGGCTTTGTAGGACAGCCTTCAGAATTTGTAAAAATTGTCTTACCTTTGTTTTTTATTCATAAGATTGTAGGTCAGAATCTAACGGTTAAAGAGCTTTTGAAGCAGTTTTTAATCTTAGCCGTTCCATTAGTTCTTGTGTTGATTGAGCCTTCAAATGGAATTACAGCCATGTTGGCTGCTACTTTTATTGTTTTACTATTTTTAAGCAGAGTCTCTTATAAATGGTGGCTTTGGCCAGTGCTTGCCTTTGTCTTGATGGGAACAGTTGCTGTGATTAAAGTTCCCTATGTCAAAGCTCGAATACAAAGTTATCTACATCCAGAAAAAGATTTGTTGGGTCGTGGGCACCAACCTTTTCAATCTAAAATTGCAACAGGTTCTGGTGGAGTACTTGGAAAAGGTCTTGGGCATAGCATGCAAAAGTTAAGCTATTTGCCAGAAGCTCAAAATGATTATATTGCCGCTATTTTTGCTGAAGAACTCGGCTTTTTGGGAGTGTTTTCACTCATAGCTCTTTATATGCTGATTGGTTTTTTAGGCTTTTCAATTGCATTAAAAGCAAATACGTTAGCTGGTGCTATTTTGGCAGCTTCACTGACTTTTTCAATGTGCCTACAGGCATTTTTAAATTTAGCAGTAGTCTCTGGATTACTTCCTAGTACGGGGTTGAATCTTCCCTTTTTTAGTCAGGGGGGAAGCTCACTGCTTGCCAACATGATTGCAATGACCATCCTTTTGAATATCGCTTATCACTCAATTGAAGAAAAGAAATGGTTATGGATAAAAAAATCATAATATGTGCTGGCGGAACAGGGGGGCATATGTTCCCAGCTCAAGCTTTTGCAATAGAGCTAAAGGAAAAATACCAGCTTGATTTGATGTTTATAGGTGGCGGGCTTGATCAAAATAAATATTTTGAGAAAAGTCAATTTGACTACCATAGTATTTCATCGGCAACGCTATCGCTAAGGCAATATAAACTTTGGTTTAAAAGTAGCTATAAAATAATCAAAGGGATTTTTCAAAGCCTTAAAGTCCTTAAAAAAAATAGACCTCATGCCTTAGTTGCATTTGGTAGCTTTTATACTTTTCCTACTTTAGTCGCAGCTTTTCTTCTTAAAATTCCTATTTATTTGCATGAGCAAAATAAACAAATGGGCAAAGTCAACCAGTGGTTTGCCAGGTTTTCAAAACTTACAGCAGTTAGTTTCCCACAAACTTTCCCCAATATTAAAGATAAAAATATTTTGGTTGAGATGCCTCTTAAATTTAAAAGAGGGCAAAAGCTGCCACCAATAAAAATGAGAGAAAAATATGGTTTAAAACCAAATCTTAAAACAATTTTAATCTGCGGGGGATCACAAGGGGCGCAAAGTATTAATGAACATTTTTTGAGCGCTCTTTCTTTATTAAAAAATGAAACCTTTCAAGTGATCCATATTGTGGGTTTTAGCAGCTCTATCGAAAAAATCAAAACTCGCTATCAAGAACTAAACATCCATGCACTCGTTGAGCCTTTTAACATCAACTTACATGAGTTAATGATGGCTTGTGATTTTTTAATCGGCAGAGCCGGAGCATCCACAGTATCTGAAATTTTAGAACTAGAGGTCCCTGCTCTCTTGATTCCATATCCTTATGCTCACGGCCATCAAGAGCTTAATGCTGATTTTATTGTCCAAGAAACCCTGGGGGGAATGAAATTGTCAGAAAATCAGCTTAGTGATAGTGTGTTTGCTCAGCTGATATTGCATTTTTTAGACTCTCGTCATACGGATGAATATAGACGTCATATGCAACAATATAAACAAACAACTCCCTATAATAATTTATCGTATCTTATCTCAAAGCAAGTAGGTCTCCATGAAAAAAAATAATTTTCATTTAATTGGTGTGGGTGGAATTGGAATGAGTGCTTTGGCTAGGATGCTTTTGAAACTAGAGCATAAAGTCTCCGGAAGTGATACTTCAAAAGGGGTAGAGATTCATCGTCTTACAGAAGAAGGGGTGAATGTTTTTAAAGAGCATTCAGCAAATAACATCTCTCATATAGAAACTATTGTGGTCTATAGTACAGCAATTGCTGTGGATAATCCGGAACTTGTAAGAGCTAAAGAGCTCAATTGCACCATCTGGCATCGCTCAGATTTACTGGCATTTTTAATGAAATCTTACCAAGCATTAGCTGTTACTGGAACTCATGGTAAAACCTCAACATCATCTCTTTTAGCTCATGTTTTAGAAACAGCAAATTTATCTCCATCTTTTGCAGTTGGAGGATTGATTGTTTCTAAAAATACTAACAGTTATGTAGGAACCGGTTCTCATTTTGTATTAGAAGCTGATGAGAGCGACAGCTCATTTTTAAAATACTATCCAAGTGGCGCTATTGTTACAAATGTTGAAGCAGATCATCTCAACCACTTTGCTGGTATAGACGCAATCAAAGATGCTTTTGCTTTGTTTATGAGCCAGGTTCAACAAAAAGAGCTTCTTTTTTGGTGTAAAGATTCTCCTCATTTAGATGCTTTGAATCCTAAAGGGATTAGTTATGGATATTCCGATCAAGCGGATCTGAGAATTACCAAATCCAGTCAGATAAAAATGCATTGTTATTTTGACTTAGAATTTGAAGGAAAGAAATATGAAGATATTTCTCTTTCAATGATTGGACAGCATAATATTGCCAATGCTACTGCTGTTTTTGGTCTATGTTTGAGGTTGGGGATTGAAGAGAAATCCATAAGAGAGGCTTTTAAGACTTTTAAAGGGGTTAAAAGAAGAGCAGAATTAATCGGCCGGGCGCAAGAGATTACCATTTATGATGACTACGCTCATCACCCCACTGAGATTGATTGCACTTTAAAAAGTTTTAGAAGCGCTTATCCCAAGAGAAAAATTATCGCTTTTTTTCAGCCTCATCGCTTTAGTCGCTTTATCCCATTTAAAGATGATTTTACTTTTTCATTTCAAGATGCTGATGAAGTATGGGTCACTGATGTTTATGGCGCTGGAGAGCAATCTTCGTATTTGATTGATTACGAGCAATACGCACAAGAGATTGAAAAGAGATCTTTTGTTAAAACGATCTATGTTAAGCCAGAGGAGTGGTTGAGTGCAGTTGAAAAGCACCTGAAACCATTTGATGTTTTGATTACTTTTGGTGCAGGCAACATCACAACATTGGGTCCTTTGGCTCTTAAGTTGATCGAAGAAAAACAATTAAAACTCGACTTGGGTTTAATTTATGGATCTATCTCTAGCGAACATTACGTCTCACATGTCTCATCGAGGTTTTATAAAGGACATTATCGACAAGATATTTATGATTTCACCTCTTATTTAATTAACTCTAAAGGTGAGTGGGTGATAGACGGTCAGTCTTTAACTTATCCACAACCTCCTTTTGACAAGTTGTCGCAAAACGATATATTGATCCCTTGTTTACATGGTAGGCAGGGAGAAGATGGAATGATTCAAGGATTCTTGCAGGCCTTAAATAAACCTTATAGTGGCGCTAACTATTCTGTGAGCAGCTTAAATATGAATAAAATTTGGATGAAAGCTGTTGTTAAAGATTTAGGAATTAAAGTCGTCAAAGGAATTTATTTTTCTCCTACTGAGTGGAAAGAGTGGGCGATTGTAAAGTTAGCTGAAATTGAAAATGAATTTGCCTATCCGATGGTTGTCAAACCTGCAAATATGGGCTCTACTATTGGGGTTAGCTTTGTAAACAATCAAGAAGAGCTTATTCAAGCCATTGATGGGGTGATAGAGCTAGAGGATACTATCATCATTGAAGAAATGATGGTTGCTAGAGAGCTTGAGATTGCAACTATGGATACCGAAGATGGTTTGGTGATCACACAACCAGGCGAGGTTAAAAGTGATGTTCGCCGCTATGACTATGTTGCTAAATATAGTGCAACACCAATTGAAAAAGTAGTTCAGGCTAATTTATCCAGCGAGCAAATTTTAACAGTCAGAAAGCTTGTTGAAAAAATTTATCGAGGCATGCAGATCAATAGTTATGCCCGGATAGATTTTTTCCTTACAGAAGAAGGAGAGTTTGTCTTTGGAGAAGTCAACACTCTGCCAGGAACCACTCCCAGAAGCTTATTCCCAAGGATGTTAATGTCATATGGCTTAGAAGGGAGTGCCATAATTGATCAAATGGTCATTGATGGATTGTATCGCCATCGCCATGAGAGTCGCAAGTCTTTAAAAATAAATTTATTTTTAAATACGATTAAAGAGGTGACCCATCAACAAACTACCGCTGTATAGGTCTCTTTTAATTATTATAGTCTCGGTATTTATTTTTTCTGGGATTCCATATGGAATTTGGAGCCATTATAAATATCAACAAAGTAAAAAAAGTAAAGATCCCAAGTTTGCCATTACCTATTTGATTCAAACAGGGCCAGTGAAAGAAGCTCTAAAGTCTGAGCATCTAGAAGAGCTTTTAGATATTTGCTTTGATCAACCTCAAAATTTATATTCCTATTCGACTTTAGAAGGAGAAAAAAAGCTCATTCAAAGTGCTTTAATTAAAGAAGTGAAGCTTACCAAAGAGTATCCAAACTCCTTAATTATCGATTATACCACAAGAGAGCCTATTGCGTATCTCTCTGATTATGAGAATTTAGTAGTGGATCAAGATGGGGTTTTATTTCCTCTTTCCCCCTTCTTTACCCCAAAGGTGCTCCCTGAGGTTTATTTGGGAATTAAAATTGAGCCTTTTAAGTATGGAAAACTTTGTGATGAAAAATTAGAGCTGGCTTTAAAAATTTTAAATTTATTTGAGCAATATCATATTAAAGGGTTGACTATCAAAAAAATAGATATCTCTAAGTTGAGAGTGGAAAGTCTGGGTCAGCAAGAGATTGTGATTACTTTAATAGAAGAACTGGGGAAGAAAAATTATTTGAGATTTTTGCGCCTGACTCATGACCATTATCCTGAGGAGCTCGAGCATTTTTTTAGTTTAAAGCAAATGAGTTTGCCTCAAGATTTCACGATTGACTTAAGACTGTTGCCGAATGCTTATCTTAATTATTTGGATATGGATAAGTAGTTTATTATGAAATATTTATATAAAAATGGTTTCGATTGGAAATCAAAATGTTGTCGATAATACCTCAAGAAAAATGGGTTTATTCTCTTTCAATTGTCTAGAAAATAATACCTATATTTAGTTCAATAGGCTCATTAATGAATCTATTATTAGATAGGCTCTAAAAAATATTTATGGTATTCATTCAGTAAAAAAATGGAATTTTTTAGTTGTGTCTCAAATTAAATTGCAACACGATAGACTCAAAGAGATCCTGAAAGGGGTCTATGAACCTGAATTAGAAAAGGTTCTCTCTTGTGTTGACTATCGAAAAAAAGTGATTGTTATTTCTGGGCCTACTTGTGTGGGCAAGACAGCGTTATCTTTGAGACTTGCAGAAGAGTTGAACGGAGAAATTGTAAACGCAGATTCAATGCAAGTTTATCGAGGAATGGATATAGGGACAGCCAAAGCCACTCTACAAGAGAGACAAAGATTTTTTCATCATTTAATTGACATTCGCGAGATTGATGAACCTTTTACTGTCGTGGATTTTTATCACGAAGCTCAGCTTGCTTGTGAATCTATTTTAGCTCGTGGTAAAGTCCCAATTGTGACCGGGGGGACAGGGTTTTATTTGCGCGCTCTTCTTTATGGGCCGCCAGAGGGGCCACCGTCGCATCCCGAGTTGAGGCAAAATTTAGAAAATGAAATGGAAAAATTTAGCCCCGAAGCTATGTATGATCGGTTGGAAAAAATTGACCCTGAATATGCAGCAACGATAACCAAACATGATAAAGTTAAGATTGTCAGGGCATTAGAGATTATTACCCTCACCCACAGTAAAGTGAGTAGTTTGCCTTGGAATAAACGACAAAAACCAGCTCAGTTTAATTTTCAGTGTTGGTTCTTATTTCGAGCCAGAGAAGGTATTTATCAACAGATTGAAGAGCGTTGTGACTATATGTTAAAAAATGGACTCCTTGATGAAGTGATTGCTTTAAAAAAGGGGGGTCTGTTAAAAAATAAGTCTGCAAGTAGCGCTATTGGGTATAGGCAGTGTCTAGAGTACCTAATGACTGCTCAGACCGATCAAGACCTTGAAACATTGAAAAATGAATTTAAAAAAGCAACCCGCCATTATGCCAAGAGGCAATTTACGTGGTTTAGAAAAGAACCTGAATTTAAATGGCTTGATTTAGATATTCACGATAAAGAAATTGCAGCAAATATTATTGCGACAGATTATTTTAGACAAGAGCCTTAGAATTAACCTTGAAGGATCTAGTTAAATTCAGTACACTGTTGGAAAAGTAAGCGTAAGAGAAAATTTTTATGAGCAAAAGAACATTATCAGAGTTAGTGACAATTACTGTAGACGATTATGTCAAAGAACTATCTCTGCTAAAGCATTCTGATGAAAAAATCGAAAAAATGATTGAATACATGAAAATCCAACTCTCACATGGAGATATTCAGCCTCTGACTCGATTTTGCAATATGAGAAAGTTCTGTCTCGATCAATTCAAAGAACCAATTCCTATTAGCAAAAGACTAAAGCTTTGGGAGAACTATTGTTTGGCTTTTGAAGATATCTTGAAGCTGAAACAAAATTTAGATCAAAAGATGAGCTTCGAAAAAGAGCAGATCGAAAATGCTGTTGCTATGATCGAGCAAGAGCTAGCTCAAATTGGCAAGATGATTGAAAAGCAAGAAACAGTTGAGCTGCCAAAATGTTTACATACTGCTGAAAATGAACAGTTTTATAACGAGCACCAAAAGCAGTTAAATGTTTATACAACTTATGCTAAAAGACTCAATGGCCTAAAAAAAGAATTTTTAGAATTGGATCTCTCTTTTAAACAAAAAGAAGAAGCTCTTGCAAAAATTCACTCGTTGGCAGATCAAGTTTTTCCTAAAAAAAGAGATCTTTTAAATCAAATAAGCAAGAAGTATATCGACGATATTCGATCTTTCATTAAAACTCACTTTAACTCTAATCAGTCTCACAAGGTTCCAGCTTTTAACCTCAAGGATCAAATTAAAAATTTGCAGTCTTTTGCTAAAGTGATCTCATTAAATGTAGATGCGTTTTCAAAAACTCGTCAGTGGCTTAGCGAGTGTTGGGATAAAATCAGAGAATATGAAAAGCAGCAAAAGAAAATCAAAGAAGAAAAGAAACTAGCTCTTGATGAAAAGCATGAAGATATACAAAAAAAACTCGATGGCCTCAAATCTGATAAAAATCAAATTGGGCAAGATGTCTATAATGATCAGATCAAAGAGTTGAGTGTTTCAATAAAGAAATCTGAAATTTTGAAGTCACAAAAAATCAAGTTTAAAGATCAGCTCGATCTTTTAGATGAAAATTCAGTAGCCCAAGAAGATGCTACTGCTGAAAAAGAGCTTTTATTAGCTATTTTACGAGAAGCAGAGCAGATCAAAGAAAACTTCCAAAATTGGGATTATTTGACACTTGAGTCTCAAGTTAAGCAGGTATTTATCCGTTATGATCTTTGTAAGCTACTTGATGCCCAACAGCTCAAAGCTGAGAAAGCTTTATGTGCACTAAAAGAAATTCTAGTACAAAGTCTAGTGAGTGAAATTCAAGATAGAGCTAATATTGAAGAGCTCTCTTTTCAAATTGAAAGCGTGCGAGGAGATCTTAAAGATAGCATAGAAAAGTATCGCCGTATTTTGAATGGATCGAATCAAAGTATCGAAAAAGCAATTGTTTATAATGAGCTTTCTGTGCAAACCAAAGCCCTTTTAAGTTCATTAGACAAGCACATACAGTCTATGCAAAAAAAAATCAGTTCAAGCTAAAACCTGCAATTTAACTCAAAACAGTTATAATATTAATTCATTTTTACAAGGACTATATATGGTTTCATCATCTATTAACAATATCACAACGCCTATTTGTACTTATAACTCATCTGAACGAATACAGTATTACACTTTTTTTTCAGAGATAGGGGAGCAGATTGGGAATGGTGTGGGATTTACAGCCAAAGTTTATTTTTCATACAGAGCTTATCGCAATTTGATTTTAGATCCTGTCACAAGAGGGAATCCTATGATGTTGTATGCTCGGCGTATTTTTGATTTTGCACTTTTAACCAACCAATTTCTAACATTTAATTACAATAAGATGTTTCACTTTATGTCTGTTCCGGGTCTTGATAATCTTATACAAACTCTTGTAAAAAATTTGATTTCATACCCGATCTCAGCTCCTGATTTTTTCCAAAGTCTTATGAGAAGAGGTGTTCGCATGATGATTTGTACTGATATTGCAAATCCTTCAGTAGCCCCAAGACAAGATTAAGGCTGACGTTGCGAGAAAAAAGGCTGAGCTAGCGAGAAATGAGGAAACTTGTGCTCAAATTATGGCAGATCTTGCCAAAGAACCCAATGCTTTCAGGCCTAGTAATAAAACGTTGATCTGGGCTCTAAGTTACCTAATAGTACATTATAGCTTGATAAGAAGTTTTTTAGTTATTTAGACTTGATGAAATTGACTACATCAATTCTGTTTGGTAATTTCTAAAAATAGAAACAAAATGAGAAATAGCCAAAAGTTGTCTTTTACTCTTCATGCAATTTTTATTTTTTTTAACATCTACTAACAAAAATTCAAATGATAAGACTATAAGCAGGTGCTTTAATTTTCCCATTCAATAATTCAAAAATCTTTGAGATGAATTTTAGAAATTATTCTTTATCTGCATTATTAAAATAAAAAATAAAGTATCGCTTTGCAAAGCTTCCACCAAGCTCCTCAGGTTGTGGGGCTTTTTGTCCACTCTCATTTAAAAGCTCACTGCCAGTAAGCGCTGCTAATCTGGATCCTTGTAGATATGAGTAATCATACAAATTCCAAAGGCCAGTCCAAGGAGTGTTATAAAAGGCGATCACTACTTTTTGATTAGGGTGCTTTTTGCAATATTCACCAATTTTTCTCATAAAAAGCAGATGTACTTTTTGGTGAGTTTTTTGGCTGTCGTTTGGATTAGGTAAAAAGAAAAATAAACGATTGCATGGGCTTAAGTTCATTGAGAGGGCATCATTAATTTTTTGCTCATCTTGCACGGTAAATTTTCCTTGCGGATGGTCATAAAAAGGGAGTCTTAAATGTTGAGCCTTTGCTTTTGAATTTAAACTGCAAAGAGCTGCGATAGATTCACATTCTCTGATGCGAGATTTTAAAACTTTAGATTCTACTGCGGTGGACCCTTCGCATAAGACTTGCTCTAAGATGTCTTTAGGTAAATAAGGGTGTTTGAGTATTGACTCTTTGTTAATTTCTGCTTTATAGCCAGAAGTTGCGTTCAAAACGATAGTTTGAGTTTTAGTTTCTCCTAAATGTTGCAACAGTCCGCCCATACCTATTACATCATCATCAGGGTGAGGAGAAATGACCAACACCAGATCCTCATCGCTAAAAGTAAATTTAGAAACTTTATTCCCTTCTTTATCTTTGAGATCCATAGAGGTTATGTACATTTGAGACTTAAGTGGAAGGAGCTCTAAATTATTGTTATTGTAAGCAACATCATAGAATGAAAAAGATTCATTGAATGAAGACCACGGACTTGGAGTGGCTGACATTTCTTGGGCTATTAAGTCAAATCTTGTGCGCGATGTTTGTGATTGGTGAAACCCGGCAATCGTTTCAATTTTAACTTTATGTTGTTCTTTACTCAGAGGAAAAATCACATTGTTTAGTGATTGATCTGTTTCATAAAAGACCCCGAGAATTGGTTTTTGTGAAAATTGAGTTTTAATTTTTTCCTTTAATGGTTCTATAACCGCTAGAGCTTCTTGATTATATGGAAGAACAATCATTGCAGGTTGATGCTGGTCAATCAATGTGAGTAAGGATTCTAAATCCAATTTAGATGTTGTGATGAGATTATTGTTTTGATTTTTAAGAGATTGAATCATCGACAGATGCAATCTCTCATTTTTTACCCAAAGAACAGTACTATTTTTTATTGGAGATGCTTGTAGAACATTTTTGGTAGAATACTTATGCCCCTGATCTAAAAGCGCAGGCTTAGAGAAGTAGGGGATATCCCAAAAAGAAGGCTTAACGTCGCTGTAAAACCTGACGTTTGTTTTCGTCATTAATGGGGTTAACTTTTGCAATACATTCAAACTAAATAAAGAGTCGTCTTCTCCGACTCCATAAGCTTTTTCATCCATAAGAAATGAGATTTGTCCCGTATAATATTTTTTCAACAGAGACGAGGTTTTAAAAGAGCTCTCTTGCTCTGAAAAAAACTCATATAGCCCTTGTTTTTTATCTTCTCCCCCTGCCAAGAGAAGAATCTTCTCACAAGCTAAAATTTCTTGTAATCCTAAAGTTAATACATGTCTTGGAGTCTCTTCTTCACTCTGTTTAAAAACATGGGCAAACTCTTGTCTTTGATCATCTTTAAGAGCTGCAATTCGACAGCAACTTTGGCGCGCTGCAATCTCTTTTTCAATATTTGGTAAGTAGGCCATTTCCTGATCAGCAAAGTCATTGTATGCCACCTGAA
>CAZJSX010000013.1:0-15127 GCA_964548845.1 uncultured bacterium
AGTGTTAGACGGTGCAGTTGCTGTTTTTTGTTCTGTTTCTGGTGTAGAACCCCAATCTGAAACTGTTTGGAGACAAGCTGACCATTACGGCGTTCCACGTATTGCATTTGTTAATAAAATGGATAGAACTGGTGCCGATTTCTTCGACGCTGTTAAAACAATGAAGGAAAAGCTAGGTGCAAATGCATTCCCTGTGCATTGCCCAATTGGAGCTGAATCTGAATTTAAAGGGATGGTTGATCTTGTCACAATGAAAGGATTGATTTTCAAAGAAGAAAATCAAGGTATCGAGTGGGACGAAGTTGAAATTCCAGCTAACTTGAAAGATCAGTGCGCTAAACTTAGATCTCAACTTTTAGAAGAACTTGCAACAGTTGACGAATCTGATGAAGAATTCATGACAAAAGTTTTAGAAGCACCTCATACTTTAACTGAAGATGAGATTCATAAAGTAATTCGTAAAGGTGTTTGTGCTAATAAATTCAACCCTGTTTTATGTGGTTCTGCCTTTAAAAACAAAGGGGTTCAACAATTACTAGATGCGGTTGTTCGTTGGATGCCTTCTCCACTTGATCGTGGACAAATTAAAGGGATAGATGTCGATAGCAACAATCCTTTAATGTTAGATCCAAAAGATGATGGTCCATTTGCAGCACTTGCCTTTAAAGTAATGACTGACCCTTACGTTGGTAGATTAACATTTATCCGTATTTACAGTGGTAGTTTAGCTAAAGGAAGTACGGTAATCAACACAACTAAAGATAAAAAAGAGCGCATTACTCGTCTTTTAGAGATGCACTCTAATCAACGTCATGACCGCGATGAATTCTTCACTGGTGATATCGCTGCTTGTATCGGTCTAAAAAATACAGGGACAGGAGATACTTTGTGTTCTCCAGATCATCCTATTTTGCTAGAAAAGATGGAATTCCCAGAGCCAGTTATTTCAATGGCCATTGAACCGAAATCTAAAGCTGATCGCGAAAAACTTTCAGTTGCTTTAGGTGCTTTATCAGAAGAAGATCCTACTTTTAGAGTAACGACAAACCAAGAAACTGGACAAACAATTATTGCCGGTATGGGTGAACTTCACCTAGACATTTTGAGAGACAGAATGTTTAGAGAGTTTAACGTTGAAGCCAATGTTGGTAAACCACAAGTTGCCTACAAAGAAACTATCACAATCCCTGGAAAATCAGATACCAAGTTTGTCAAGCAATCGGGTGGTCGCGGTCAATATGCACACGTTGTTGTGGAAATTGAACCAAATGAACCTGGTAAAGGTAATGAAATTATCAGCAAAATTGTTGGCGGATCTATTCCTCGCGAATTTATTCAACCGACAATTAAAGGTATTGAAGAAGGTTTAGCAACAGGTGTAGTCGCTGGTTACAACTTAGTTGACGTGAAAGTGTCTATTGTTTTCGGTTCTTACCACGATGTCGACTCTAACGAGATGGCGTTTAAGATTTGCGGATCAATGGCTGTTAAAGATGCAGCTAGACATTGCAAAGCTATTATTCTAGAACCGATTATGAAAGTTGACGTCTCAACTCCTGAAGAGTCAATGGGAGATGTCTTGGGTGACTTAAACCGCAGAAGAGGAAAAATCTTAGGTCAAAGAGCTCAAAAAGCAGCTCAAATAGTAGAAGCAAACGTTCCATTAAGTGAAATGTTTGGTTATTCTACGACACTTCGATCTCTATCTTCTGGTCGTGCAAGTTATAGTATGGAACCAAGTCACTTTGAAAAAGTTCCGAACAAAGTTCAAGAAGAAATTATTAAAAAGTAATTGAAGAGATCAACACATGGCTAATGAAAGTAAACAAAAGATTAGGATTCGTTTAAAAGGTTACGACCAAAGAATCTTAGATCGCGCAACAGCGGATATCGTTGAAACTGCAAAACGAACTGGAGCACGCGTTGTCGGTCCTATTCCTTTGCCGACTCAGAAAGAGATTTATACTGTTTTAAGATCTCCACACATCGATCGTAAGTCAAGAGAGCAATTTGAAATTCGTACACATAAAAGACTGATGGATATTTTAAATCCAACAGGAAGAACTGTGGATGCATTAAAAACACTATCTTTACCTGCTGGTGTAGATATTAAAATTAAAGCCGCTTAATTGAATAATTAAGCATCACAATGGAGTCTATAACAGTCCCAAACAGATCCACGTTCATCGGAGCAGTACTAATTGCTGCTGGAACGAGTGTCGGAGCAGGGATGTTAGCTCTTCCAATTCTTACAGGTTTAGCAGGCTTCTGGCCTGCTATTTTCATTTATGCAGCCTGTTGGATTGTCATGACATATTCCAGCTTTTTACTTTTAGAAGTAAATCTCATCATGGGCCATGAAGCTAATCTTATGACGTTGGCTAAAGAAACTCTTGGAACAGCTGGAAAGATTATAGCATTTATCACTTACATTTTTCTTTTTTACAGCGTCTCAGTTGCTTATTTAGCAGTTAGTGGATCACTAATTAATAATTTGCTTTCTGCAATCTTTCAACTCCCCTTTTCAAATTGGGTTGGCATTATTTTAAGCCTTTTGATTTATGTCCCTGCACTTTACTCGGGAACAAGGGCATTGACTAACACCAATTCTTTATTAACAATTGGAGTTGTTGTCAGTTATGTTCTATTAATTGTCTTTGGTACGCACTATATCGACACAAGACTACTTGCGCGATATGATTGGAGTTATATTTGGATGGGGATTCCTGTTATTGCCACTTCATTCACCTTTCAAAATGTGATCCCCTCATTGACCACTTATTTAAAGAGAGATCTTCCATCTTTAAAATGGGTGATTATTTTAGGAGGATTAATTCCACTTGCTGTCTATATCATTTGGCAATGGTTTGTTCTTGGTATTTTGCAAGTAGAAGGACCTGTTGGGATTCGCGCCATGCTAATTGCCAGTCAACCCGCAACCACAGCTTTAAAAGCACTCCTACAAGGATCCAAGGTTGCCCTTTATAGCCAAATATTTTCATTCTGCGCGATTGCCACTTCATATTTAGGAGTGATTTTGAGTCTCTTTGATTTCTTAGCCGATGGATTCAAGATTGAAAAAACAGGTCGCGGAAAAATTTTCTTATGTAGCTTCATTTTTATTCCACCAGTGATCATGGCTTTATTGTTCCCAAAAATTTTCTTAGTCGCTTTAAGCTATGCAGGAAGTTTTGGTTGCATTACCTTATTTGTGATTTTACCAGCATTAATGGCTTGGAGTAGTCGATACAAACAAAAAGCAACCCGCCTCTATAAACTGATAGGCGGAAAGCTTGCTTTGAGTTGTGTATTATTAATAGGGCTAGGTGTAATCGTTGTTCAATTTTTAATGACTTTCAACGTCATTAAAACAATTTAATTTAGCTTTTTAAATTGATTTTTTGTCATCACAACGCCTATAAAAACAAATAAAACACCTAAGCTTCTCATTATAAATCGGTTAATGATTCAACTCCAACCGAACATTTAAGATGATTTTATTAGGTTGAAGCCTAATTATTTACTAACTATAATTAGGGTATAACCTAATAGGTAAATATGGACCAACTCTTTGAAACTCAAAAAATATTAATTGAACAATTTGAAAAAAGACCTTTTTATCATCGCAATCAGTTCAATGAAATTATTGAAAATAAAAATATCACAGGTGTTGTAGGAGCCAGAGGTGTTGGAAAAACAACATTTTTACTTTGGTACGCTATTCAATGTGGGGCTAAAGAGAGACGAACCTTGTATCTTTCTGCTGATAATATTTTCTTTTTGGAGAACAAGCTTCTAAATGTCGTAGATTATCTTTATAAACAAACAGAAGTAAATCTCATCTTAATTGATGAAATACATAAGTATCCTAATTGGAGAGCTGAGCTTAAAAATATTTCAGATACATATCCTTCGATTCGAGTTTATTTTTCTGGGAGCTCTATGATTGATCTTATTCAGGGGAAATATGATCTATCTAGGCGCGTGACTCTTCACTCGCTCACAGGTTTTTCTTTTAGAGAATATTTGGAATTCATTGGTGAGGGGATAAAACCAGTGGTTACTTTTGATGAAATCTTATCCAAGCATTTGCTGCTCACTGGGGACTTAGGGATATCAAAAATTTTAATGCACTTTAAAGAATATCTAAAATGTGGTTATTACCCTTTCTTTGAAGGTTATACTAAGGACTATGAAAAATTTCAATCTCTGGACAATGCTGTCCAAATGACAATTTATGAAGATATTGGCACATTACACTCATTAAAAACACCTTCTCTTCGAGTGATTGAACAGCTCTATAAATTCATTATAAGCTCATCACCTGGAGAAATGAGCGCTTTTAAGCTTGCTAAAACATTAGGAAAAGATTTTGAAACCGTTTCTTTATATTTACAATATTTACAACAAGCTGGATTGATTCGTTTTATTTACCCAGGAAAAACAGGAAAAGCTCAATTAAAAAATCCAATAAAGATGTACCCTGATAATACTAATTTAATTTATTCGGTTCATGCTCCTCTATTGGAAGACCAAGAAAGAGGAAAAATAAGAGAAACTTTTGTTGTAAATCAAATTCAAAATACCGGACTACCCTTATTCTATAGTGAATTAGGAGACTTCAAAGTAAAGGACTCTATTCTTGAAGTTGGCGGAAAAAGCAAAACAACAAAACAGATTAAAAAAATCAATAATGCTTATATTATAGCAGATGATATTGTTATGGGATCCGAGCAAGTAATCCCTATGTATTTACTAGGTTTTTTATATTAGAATATAAAAAATTCTCATTCTAAATTGAATTCATCACTTTGATTGTTTTCATCAAAGTTAGAGCCTTCAACTGTTTCATCTGAAGTTTCTTCTAGTGGCTTTTGAGTTTCTGCCTTTTTGGCTTTTTGCTCATCTTTTGCCGTTTTTTTCCAAATTTTACCTTCGATGATCGTGCGAAGTTGATCAATAGAAATATATTCACCTCTAGTGATATATCCACCGTCTGCTTGAAGTTCATAAACTTCAAATCCTTCGAAGCCAATCTCTTTACTTGAAAATTCCCAAGCGACTGTTTTTTCATCAACAACCCCTTTTCCGACCACTTTGCCTAAACTTTCGTTTTCTAAAGTGATTGTAAAAGCGTTATTTTTGACTTCTGAAAAAGTAAAACGATTTTGCGTTTTATCCATAAGTCCTTCGACTTCTATTTCTTGGATGCAAGATGTGATTAATTCCGCAGATCCCGCAACTTTCCAATGAGTATAGAACTTTAAACCATGTCCAAACTCGTTAAAAGTGATTGTTCCGTCACCGACCCATTCTTCTGGGTTAAATAAAAATGAATGTTTTGCACAATTTTTCAAAACATGAACCTCCGGCTATAAATACTTTGTAAAACTCCTAGAGCTGCCATAGTCACGATGCTCGAAGAGCCTCCATAAGTGACTAAAATTAAAGGTACCCCTGTAATCGGCAGCAAACCACACATCATGCCTATGTTTATCAGAATATGCATTGCCAAATAAACTGCAACTCCTGTTGATAAGAGCTGCCCAAAATGGTCTTTGGCAACTGTTGATACTTTAAAACTTAGGTATAATAAAATATAAAAAATAATGAGAAGAAATACAAGCCCTAAAAAGCCATAATGCTCCCCAAAGTTAGGAAAAACCGAATCTGTTAAAGGAGCTGGCAGCCACCCCCCACTTGTAAAGTCCCCTTTACGCCATCCCTGCCCGCTTACCCCACCCATTGCAATAGCTAACGCGGACGCTTTATGATGGTAGTTCGTAGGATCTAGCCTTTGATATTGGTATTCTTTCATAAATGTTGTCGCTACTGGCTTAAATCCTTCATAGGGAATCACTCCCATAAGAACACCGGAAAAAATGACGGCTCCAAATGTCCCAGCTATTATCATCATCTTTAATATAGGCTTGTAAACATCGGCAAAATAAAACATAGCCAGCGTCACAGGATAAAGAACTAAGGCTGAACCTAAGTCTGGCTGCAATAAAATAAGAAAAAAAGGAACGCATACAATAATTCCTGCCGTTAATGCCGTTTTTAGGCAGTCGGCGCTACTGCGCTGCTTTTCTAGATACCAACTTAAAACAATCACACATATCAACTTAGAAAGTTCTGAAGGCTGTATATAACATAGGCCGGGAATGCGATACCATCTTTGTACGTTATGAGTTTGGGGGGTAAAGAAAAGACCAATCAGTGCGATAATCATTATAATATAGAGAAACCAGGCCCATTCTCTAAGTTTATTATAATCAAATGAGGACGCCAAAAAATAGACAATTAGCCCTAAGCAAAACCATTTGAGCTGACTTAGTGCAAGAGGGGTCCAAAAAGGCTCATTGATCAGCTCTTCAATATTATTAAGTGATTGAGACTCAGACATAACGATTAAGCTAATAGCCATAATACATATGACCACAAATAGGGCTCTAAAGTCTATGCGGCTAAGATATCTAATTTCAAATAACTTCATTTACCTATTTTCACCCGAATGTATAATTAGGAATATACAAACTTGAGCATTATATGAAAACCGATAACACTCCCCAAAAAGATTTTGAAAACTTTTTAGAAAGCTTTATTCAAACAGTTCACAGCAAAACTTGCGATCTCAACAATGCAGCTTGGCAATTAGAAACAACTGGAGAGCCTCAAGCAGCACAAAAATTATCTAAAGCTCAGCAAGAACTCAAGATGTTATTTTGTAATAGCGAGTCTTATCAAACACTTTTGAATTGGAAAAAAGATCTTGCTCTTACAAATCCTGAGCAAAAAAGAATTTTAGATATTTTGCTCTTTGAATTTAAAGCCCATCAAATTCCTAAAGAGTTGATTGAAGAGCTTGCTGAACTCGAGTGCAGCTTATCGCAGACCTATATTAATTTTAGAGTCCCCTTTGAAAATAAGAGCATGACAGAGAATGATCTGATTGAAATGCTTAAAACTGAAAAAAATATCGAAAGACGTAAAGCGATCTGGGAAACAACTAAAAAAATTGGCAGTATACTCGCTCCTCAAATTATCGCTATTGTCAAAAAGCGCAATGAAATCGCACATAGACTTGGATATAATGATTTTTATCAAATGCAACTTAGCTTGCAAGAACTTGATCAAGAATGGTTGCTTAGCTTTCTCAAAAAATTTGAAGAAGACTCTCGAGAACTCTACTCTAAACTGATCAAAGAAATTCACATAGAGCTTGCTAAAGAATATCAAACAACACCAACATCCATTGGCCCTTGGGCATGGAGAGATCCTTTTTGCCAAGAAGATCCTCTTGCAACTGCAAAACTTGATTCCTTAATGGATCAAGTGGATATTATCAAAGTGTCTGAAGAGTTTTTCTCATCTCTTGGTTTTAATATCAGCGGCATTTTGCAACAAAGTGACTTATTCGAGCGCGACGGAAAAAATCAGCATGCCTTTTGTATGAATATGAACCGTGAAGATGATATTCGTATCTTAACTAACGTTCGCCCTAATATTCGCTGGTTAGAAACTACTCTTCATGAACTTGGCCATGCAGCTTATGAGCAAGGATATGATAAAAAGATGCACATATATCTCAAAACACCTCCTCATATGATCACAACAGAGGCGATTGCCCTTATTACTGGTCGTCAAGCCTATGATCATACATTTTTAAAAGCCATTTGCAAAGCCGATGATTTAGATGAGCAACTTAAGCAAGCCACTCTTAGTCAAAAAAGAAGACAGCTGATTTTTAGCCGTTGGGTTTTAGTGATGATGCATTTTGAAGCAGCCCTTTATGCAGACCCAGAGCAAGAGTTGAATAATTTGTGGTGGTCGATTGTTCAAAAATATCAGCAAATTAGTCCATTAACACAAAGGCGTGATCAATATGATTGGGCTTGTAAATATCATATTGGACTTGCCCCTGTTTATTATCACAGCTATTTACTCGGGGAATTTTTTGGCTCGATGCTCAAAGATCATTTTGTCAAACTCAATGGCACACCATCGATGTATCAACATCCTAATATTGGAGAGTTTTTAAAGTCAGAGTTGTTTTTTTATGGCAACAGAATGCGCTGGGATAAACTGATTGAGCAAATGATGAAAGAGCCTCTTCAATACAAATCATGGATTGAAGAGTTTTCTTAATTAGCTCAATACGGCTTATGAACACTATTTTCTTCGCGAACTTTTGCCAACAAGTCAGCTTCTTCTCGAGTTGGCGGCAGAGCTGTAAGGCCTGTCGATAATACGTTGCCATTTGTAGCAAGTCGCTTCGTATGCAAAAAACTACCATAATTAATTGTAAAACCTGCTTGAAGTGTTGCTTCATAATACGAGTGGGGTAAACTTTCTTTATTCGCTGCCTTATAATTCATAAGATCTTGTTCTGTTTTAGCGAGAATACCCTGAAATTTTTGAATTTGCTGAGAAATATTTTTTGAATCATTTGCAAATCGACGTATTTCATTCGCATCCGTTGGATTTAGATTAAATCTTGTATGAGCATCTATTAATTTTTTCTCTTGCGCTGCTAACCTTTTTTGAGCTGTCTCATACGCATTCTCTATTTGCTCAGCCCCTTGTAAAATAGTTAGTCTCTGCTGTAATAAAGCTCGTTCACCTAATGGCAAACTATTTAAACTCGTTGTTACTTTTTGAATGGTTGCATATAGCACTTGCCTTCTACTGCCGTGAGTCCAAATCTCAAAAGGGCTTTCAGGGGTTTTAAATCTCATAGAAGGCTCTTTAACAGAAGGATCATCTGCATCTGGCCTCAACCAGGTAACTGCAAAATGGTTTGCCGTGTAAACTACTTGGCTCTGGCCTGATAATAAACTTCTAATATCGCCAGAAATTGGCATTTGTGTCGCTTTAAAATAAAATACACCTTGATCTGGAACCACCCCTTTAAAATGGGCAGGCATAGAGCTGCTAATTGATGCCCAAACATCATTGGGCACCTGAAGTCGCGAAGTGTAATGCATTAGCGGGTCATCTGGATCTTCATCTGCTGAGTGACCTAGATTACGAAGATCAAGTCGATGTATAACATGGGCATAACAATGACATTCTCCATTTTGATCTCTTACTCCAATCTCTTCAACTTCTACGCTCGTATACCCAGCAGTTGTACCGTACTCTTTTTTTCCTAAAAAAAAGGGGGCCAGCGAATTACTAAAGGCAAAATAGGTGTCTCTTAGTGATATTTGTGCTGCGGTTGCTTGTGGAAATACTGATGCCATATTTCTCTCCTGATATTTTCATATCGTTCAAATAATTTAAGGGGTTACTACTGTAACTAGTTTTATTATAAAACAGCTAGCTTCAAATCGAGCACCTGTCTTGTTTCAAAAAAAATTTCACCCCCCTCTTTAGAGGGGCTATTTAAAATTAAAACTTGTCAAAATAAAAACCTTATTTAGGCCTATTTATCTTCTCTTAATAAAAAATCTATATCCTTAGTGACAAAATCTTTATACCAAAGATCAAGCCTATGCTAGCTACAAATAACACTCCATTTTACATGGCCCCCTCTTCATGGGGTCCAAATAAAAAACCTTACAACTATGGTCCTCAAAAACATTTTGGAACTACATCTAAAACTAATACTTCTTTTTATCCAGTGACCACAACACTGGCATTAACTTGTATAGCGACCTTTATTAAGACACACTACACGAAAAGCCGTTGGCTGGAAAAGGGCTGGTTAGATATATCCAAAGTCTATAAAGGGCAGACATGGCGCTTAGCTACATTTCCATTCCTGCATGCTAATCTTTTGCATATCGCATCAAATATGTCTTTTCTTCTTCATCAAGGCCCTGTCTTTGAAAAGAAATGGGGAGCTAGTGGATTTGTAAAAGTTGCATTTCTGGCAACAGCTGCCAATGTTTTAGCACAAGCAACGCTGGGATCTTCTACAGAAGTGCTAGTTGGTCTTTCTGGTGTTTTATATGGAATTCAAGGAGCTTTAGTTGCAAAACAAGCTAAAGAAGGCAATACCCATGAAGTTGTAAAACGGGCTATTTTTTGTTTATCTCTAGAAACGGCAACCTGTATTGCATTGAAAGAGCTAAATGTGGCAAATATCTCATACTTGGGACACATCTCTGGATTTGTCGCAGGCTTTGTTTTTGGTTGGTTTGCAAAACCAAAAAAATAACAAATCCGCAATGAAATTCATGCTCTTTACTTCAGTTAAATAATTTTACTCCTACATTTGCTGCAAAAATACAAGCCGCAAAACACGTAGTTTGTACTGCAACATTCTCTATTTTTAAATAACATGCAGCCATACAAGAATATAGTAGCATTGGCACTACAACTGGAGGTGTGTGTGAGCCATCTGGGCTAAGTGCTGCTACTTGAGGAGTATTGACTATAGCAAAAAATGCTATGCTAAAGGATACTATGCACTTCAAATTTGCGCTCATTTGACTCAACGGAACTAGTTGAGAAAATGGATTTGCTAATGCAACTGGCTACAATGCGCTCATTAAATACCTCTGCAACATCTTAAAAAGGACTAATTATAGTGCTGTGTTGCTTTAAACTTAAAATTGAAAATGATATTACAAATCTCTGACCTATTTTCAATCTCTTGCTTGATTTAATTTCAGTGAATTCATAACAATCAAAAAATATTTCAACTACTATTTTATGGTGATCATGCAAACACAATATCATGAATTTACAACTCTCACTTCTACTCAGGATTGGGCAAAAGAACATCTATCAACTTTAGACTTAAATAAGTTTCATATTATTTTTTCTCACGAGCAGACTAAAGGTAGAGGGCGCTTTGACAGAACTTGGCATTCTCCTAAAAATGTGAATCTCTATGTGACTTATTGCTTTAAAATAGAGTCAACTAAACACTCTTTTATCCCTTTAAGTTTAGTCACAGGACTCACTATTGCCAAAACTTTGCAAAAGAACCAAATTAAGGTTAAACTCAAATGGCCCAATGACATTTTTATTGAAGGGAAAAAAGCAGGGGGCATCTTAGTTGAAATACTCGATCATCACAAAGATAAAGTGGTCTTAGTTGGTTTTGGTCTCAATGTCAATATGACTTTGGATCAGCTAAAGCAAATCCATCATCCAGCAACCTCTCTTTTAGTTGAAACTCATGCTCAACACAATTTAGTAGTCCTTATGAAAGATATCGAAATGGAGTTTAAGCATGACTTGAAGCTGTTTGTGGAACATGGATTTAGCCATTTTCAAAAAGAATTCGAGCAACTTTCCTTTTTAAAAGGGAAAAAAATTGTTTTAGAACAAGGACTTCAAACTATTGAAGGGACATATCACAGTATTGATATTAGCGGAGCTATTTGCTTAACTCTAAAAGATGGCAAAACTCAAGTTTTTCACTCTGGCGAAATTAAAAGTTGGGAGTAACTTGTAAATAAGGGGCCACTTTAGCTTGGATCACCTGTTGAATGAACGAAAGCGTTGCACCTGTCGATGAAAAGCATGAGGTGCAATTGCCTTGATAGGCAATTGTAAGTTGATTGCCTTGTAGCCCGACAACCTCCACTCCCCCGGCATCCATTTCAACATAGGGGCGAACTTCTTGATCGAGCACTTGGTTGATTATAGCAATTTTCTGCGCTAAATTTAGCTTTTCAAAACCTGGATACCCTTCACCTTCGACCGATGGCATAGAAACGGGTGGCGCTTGATAATTCAAAGAGATTGGAATGTCCATGCATAGATGAGCACATTTTTTAATGCTCTCCATAATGATGGCCACATGACCTAATGCTTCGTTGGGAAAAGCTGGTTGATCATTGCGATCTTTTAAGTAGTTGTCTATCACTTCAACATGAAGCCTGGCTGCTTGGTCATAGTTTTTCCCAACTATTAACCCACAGACAGCCTCTGCCAAACCAATTAAAATCGATTCACCATAAATTTGAAATTTGGCATCTACAATAATCCCATCATTAGGATCAACAAGCCAATAAAAACGAACCCAATTGCCGTCTACAAGATCTCCTGATTCTCCTTTAACTAAACGAAGGGCGCAAGAGGTAGCATCGATTGTTGTAAAAAAACCAACAGATCTGGGTTTATGAATCAAACCCTCTAGTTTTTTAGAATATTGAGCCCAAAAAAAAGGTCTTATGATTTCTTTTAATCCCATTTATGCTCCACATCTTGAACTGATTGCTGCAGTCTTTGAACTTCTTCAACAATAATTTGAACTGCTTTTTTTATTTGCTCAAAACTAGTTTGTCTTGAAAATGCAAACAAAAGAGTCCCTTGCACATTTTGACTTTGATACCCGAGCGTCTCTAAGAGAGCTCCTAGCTTTTGAAAACTCACTCCACCTAATGTGGCATAGAGCTTGCGGTGATTTAAAGCATAGAGCAAGCTATCTGCTGTTACTTTAGAAAAGGAGACTAAACTGGCGTTGGGCAGTCTTAAACTATTTTTAAACCAAATCTGGATACTTGCACCGAGCTCTTCTATTAGCATTTTTTCAAACTGATCTCTTAACCCTGCGATTTCTAAACACATCTCGGTTAAGTTTTCTTTAGCTAATTTACAAGCCACACCTAATCCTACAACTTGCGCCGTATCTAGCACGCCTCCGCGGTATCCTCCTTGCTCAAGCCCCCCACAAATTAGTGGCTCGATTGCAATTTTAGGACGGATATACAAACCACCACTACTTTTAGGGCCAAAAAATTTATCGCCTCCAAAAGTGATAAAATCCGCTTGCAATTCACTATATTTCAAATCTATTTTTCCAATAGCATAACTGATGTCTAAATGAAGATAAATTCCGCGCAGCTTACAAATTTCTTTAAGCATTTCTATAGGTTGAACAATTCCTAAAGCTCCATGGGCTAGTGAAATTGAAATTAAAGCTGTTCTTGGAGTGATCTCTTCAATAATTTTTTTCTCATCAATTGTCCCAAGATCTGTTAGAGGCAAATAACTACTCTTACAGCCATACCCTTCCATTTTCTTCATGTTCATTAAAATGGGAGCGTCTTCGATTGCAATGGTAATTAAGTGATTTTTTCCCTGAGAATGAACGGCATTTTTATAGACAATTTGAAAAACTTGAGCTACAGCTTCTTGATTTGAAGAGGTGAAAATAAAATTCTCTTGGCCCTCATCAGCTTCAATTAATGCATAGATTGATTTAAAAGCAGCAGTAAGGGGTGCTGTCAACTCTTGCCCTTTACGGTGAGATTGCAGGTAGTTTCCCCACTTTTGACTCATGAAAGGTTGCATAGCTGCAATCACTTGCTCATCTATTGGGGTTGTGGTGTGATAATCTAAATAAATCTCATCCATCTTGTTTTTTAAAATTCCCCTTGTGATAGTCATAAATAATAGGCTGACCTGTTGGAATTTCTAAACTGACAATCTCTTCACTTGAAAGTTGATCTAAATACATCATGATTGAGCGCAAAGAATTACCATGCGCTGCAACTAAAATGGTTTTATTTTTTTCTAACAATGGGACAATTTCTTTTTTAAAATAAGGCAGGGTTCTCTGCATGGTCATTTTTAAGCTTTCACCATCTGGTGGCGGGATATCAAAACTGCGCCTCCAAATATGAACCTGGTCTGCACCAAATTTTTTTCTCGCTTCGTCTTTATTCATCCCTTGTAATTTGCCATAGAATCGCTCATTTAAACGCCAGCTTGTATAAACAGGGATACATTTTTCAATGGCCTCTTTAGAACAGATATCAGCTCCCCATGTTTTCAGTTTCCCGCTAGCATGAATAAATAGAAGGGGCTTTTGTTTTTTTTGACCATTCATCACAAGTGTTGCTGTCATCTGCGCCCGAATTAAGGTTGAGGTAAAGACAATATCAATTGGGATATTTTCAATTTTTTGACCTGCTTGAATGGCCTCTTTAATCCCTTCTGGACTTAAATTGACATCAACAAAACCGGTAAATAAATTTTGTTTATTCCAGTCCGACTGTCCGTGACGAATTAAAATCAATTTACTCATGATTTCTCCACTTTGTTTTGTGTGAGCCTAAATAAGGTTGCATCCCATCTTGCAGCTCAATGGGCTGATCTTGCAACTTGGCATATTCGTTTAAAAGCTCACCTATATAAGCATAAATGTGCTTTAGCTTTAAATTGTGATTGATAAAGGCTGTTGCATTTTGAGCTATTTTTTTGGCCTCTTTATCATGCTCTTTGGCCCACTGAACTTTTTCAGGAAGGTCAGAAAAGTCAGACGCTACTGGGATATAATGAACATAGGGCTTAAGCTCTTTATAAAACCATTGAATATCTACAGACTCATCTTTAAAGACAACCGATCCTGAATATAAACCTAAATAATAGCGCGGATAAGTACACGTATTGCCATCAGCAATAACCAAATACTTATATTTTAAATGTCTCTTATGATTAACCCAATCCACAATTGGCAGAGTCTTTAAGATCTCTTCTTTGACCACTTGTGGCATAGCAACAAGTGAGGTATAACCGGCATCAATTTGATCGGGATAGTACGCAGAAAGTAGCGATAACTTGGTGCGCGGCATTTCATACCAATTATCTAGTGTAAAATCTCCACCAGTTGTAGCTCCTCTCCAAAAAGCAATCTCTTTTTTATTTCTCCACTGATATTTAGGAACCCACTTAGCAAGGGTAATATGTTTGCGAGTTCTTCGGACAAAATTTTCAGTTAATGGATCTGGAAATAAAATCGCTTGAACATTTTGCCGTTTCGCAAAACTAAACATCGGTAAATACTTCGATTGGCCAGACTGATCTAAAGGGTGTAATACCCCATCGTGCATCGTCATTAAAAAATCAACATTGGCCACTTTTGTCGTTTTACAAAGATGATTTAACATCCCACATACTTTGCGCACTCGATCCATATCATTTTGCCCTTCCCAGTTTTTCTTCCAATACAGTTTTTGATCTATAATTTGAAAATGAACAACTAACATGCCGCTGGGGATATAATTAAAAGTGGTCTCTAAACGGATGGGATTTAAATCTTCTTTTGAAAAATCAGATAGGTCTGCCTTAATTTGCTCCCCCATCCAGCTCCTAGTCGATTTTTGCTTGATGCTTATAAATAAGAATCCTAAAACTAAAGGGAGGGTCAAAAGAGCAATGA
>CAZJSX010000014.1:0-14232 GCA_964548845.1 uncultured bacterium
CTTTGAAATTCAAAACTACCTTATCCATCTTTCTGAATTAGCACTAGAAATTGAAAAAGCTATCTCTATTCAATCAGTTAATCCTGAAATTTTAGCATGTATAAAAAAACTAGATGCAGAGAAAAACGGATTTCTTCAACAAAAAATACAATTAAGTTTAGAACTTGATCAAGCAAATCAAGCTTTAGCTAAGTTAGGTTCTATCGATGAGCTCATTATAAGTCAGAAATTTTTAATTGCAGAGCTATTGTCCAAGACTCCTCAATATCAATTAGAGCTCAACAATCTGAAGAATTCGGAGCTTGATTTCAAAGAGAAGGAAAAAGAAAAAACTAATTTATCTCAAAATAGCTTAGTACGTGCCTTTACATTATCGAAATCTAGCAACAATCTAGATGTTAAAGCAAAGCTACAAAATGCTTTAGTCTCATTTAAGATGTTAAAACAAGAGTATCAACAAATAAAATTAAATCTAGATGAACTCAATTCCGAGCTGTCTATAGAGCCAACTGCAATAGGGGAGTTTCAAGATAGTGAGAGACTACTTGTTCTGCAACAGTCCTTAGTTGAGCTTAAGCAAAATGCCTTTAGTGAAGATAAGCTATGTGATTATAAAAAAGCGTTTCAAACGAACCTCAAAGATTTGCAGTCACATGTTAAAATTGATGAGAGTGCAATTGCACATGTCAATAGAGCGACATACGATGATCATTATCAGAAAATTTGTGAGTTAAAAAAACAGATCTATGACTATCGAGAGGAGCTTGAAGAACTCATTTTAGGGCAATCTAAAATTAAAGCTAAGCTTGGGAAAGAGCATGATTTGTTATTGTCGTCACTGCAACATTATCAAGAGATTAAAACTGAAAGAAAACAATTAGGGCTGGATTTACAAACTAAATGGTTGAGTTACTCCGCAGATGTGCTTCATCAATTATTCATGAAATACCACCATATGATAGGTGATGAGGATTTAAGAGAAGCTGATATTTTTCAAAAACTAGATTTGATTGTAGAAGTTAAAAAAAATGAGCAACTCTATAAAGAGATAGAAATAAAAATTGCAGAAGTTACAGCTCAAGAAAAAAACTTTACAGACCAATGCAATTGGCACCTTAGAAAAGTTGCAGATTTACTGCAGATCACTGATAAAAAACAAGTAATAGATCTGAGCATTGATTTATTAAATGAAGCGCTTGTAGCTTATGAAAGAATGGAACAAATCAGGGCTCCATTGGATCAACTCAAAAAGAGAATTTGCCAGTTAATGGGAGGCGCAGATAGTGCACTATTGGTCAAAGACCTAATTACCCTACTTCAAAATCAGATAGCTGAAAAAGAAAGTAGCTTGAAGCTACAAAGAGAAGCTCAATCTAAGAGGGCTTTTTTTGAACAATCTAAAATCAATTTCGAGCAAAAATTAGAGCGGCTCAATTCAGACATTGCTCAGGAGCAGCTTAAGCTAGATCAACTATTGGGGGATTTCGATTTAAAGCTGCCTCTAGTTGAATTAGAGACATCACTCAATACTTTAGATCAATATTTCTCTTTAATTCAAAGCATAGCCCTATTAGCAAGCCAAAATGATAAATCGACGCAGTTTGTGAATAGCTTTACCAACTCGTGGGAAAATTTAAAAAAACTCATCTCAATCCAAAAGCTAGATCAGTTAAATGATTATCATTTGAGAGCTATAGAGGAGGAAAAGAAAAAGCTAGATTATCAAAACTTAAACTATCTCATTGCGAACAAAAAACACTCTCTTTACGAAATAGACAACAAAATAAACTCTATAGAGAGTCAGGTGCTGGCAGCTACAACCGGCTATGACATTTCGATTACTCAATTAATTGAAAATTCTGAATTAAAGCATCAGCTCATAGAAAAGCAAAACCACTTAAAATCTCTTTTAACATTAAAATGCCAGCCACATGATCTGGGCTATTATCAACGACTATTACAAAACTTTAAAAGTTCGGATCATCTCGAAGAAGCTATAGGGCAGGCGGTAGAAAAAATTCATCAAATTCAACTTCAAGTTGAAGAGCTTCAGAAAAACTTAGCAAAAGCTGAGTTTCAAGAACAAAAGCATAGAGATCTATCTTGTAAAGTAGAGCTTGATCACAAGTTGCAACAAGAGATTTTCGATTTTGAAGCCAACATGGATCATTATCTGGTTGTCAAATCAGCTGAATTTTTGATGGATCATATGATTTGGCAATATCAGCAAACCTATCAACACGATCTTCTTTTAATTGCCTCTGGCTATTTAAATGAGTTAACAAGTGGCGCCTATACTCAAATTCGGTTGAATCTAACTTCCAATAAAGAGTCTTCTTTAAGTTGTCTGAGCGCAAATCAGGTGTTTTTTACAGTAGATCAACTGAGCGAGGGGACAAGAGATCAACTCTACTTGTCTTTGAAATTAGCTTTGATTGAATTGTTTTTAAAACAAAATGAGGCTTTCCCATTACTTTTAGATGACATCTTAGTTAATTTTGATGATGTACGGGCTGTAAATGCACTCAAAGTGATCGAAAAACTATCTACAAAAATGCAGATTATTTTTCTAACTCATCACCCACATCTTGTAAGATTAATTGAGCAAAACTGTAATCCTGATAGGTTTGAAATTCTATCGCTAGACAAAGTTAAAGCATTGAAAATTTGAACCATGAGCATGGTACAATCGTTATGAGTAATAACAAGATGTTACAAAATGAAGAAGACCAAAAAGTATTTACGAAATGGAGAGTGAATTTGTATCTGGCACTGCTTGCCCAGGTAAATCCTTCTTTGCGTGCAATATGTATTTATTGGAAGCCGGGTGACGAGGAAGCTATATTGAGATTTTTTCATGATGGAGATCTTACGGAAAATATGCAGATGTATTATGAGGATATCGAGTTCGAAGCCTGGCCTGAATATTATACAAAATGGAAAGAAGAAATCATTCAAGTAAAATTTGAAATAGTTTCACTGCCGTTTCCAGCTCCCATTCCTCAGGCATTTGAAGTTGTTTTTTTTAGGAAAGAAGTTGGTGCTCCAATTACAGAAATAAATACATTTTATCCTCGCAACTGGGATTTTGTTTTTTGTATACTGCTCAAGGTAAATGAAGCTCTTTGTGGAAGAGTTACCAAAGATTTAAGGAGTGTTTATTTAAAATGGAATTTGAGTTTCGACGAAGCAACTATAACTTTTATTCATAACAGTGAGATAACTCAGGTGGTCTATAATGATTATCAAGAAATTTTCAAAATAGCTACAAGTATGAAATGGATAACTAAAGATGGTAAAGAGGTCATTCCCAAGTTAGAAGTAATCTCAACTCCATATCCAAAAGAAATCTCATATCCTAAAGAGTCTCATCTTCTATATGCTAGGAAAGAGCCTTTTATAGATCCTGTTGAGGAATAATTTAATTTCTAGCTATTGGCTTGATTTCAGTGTGCGATTAAATAGTAAGGCTGGAAATAATTCTTATTCAAACAGAATAACCGACTAAAATTACAAACCTAATATCTTACTTAAGAGATTCTCTAAAGCATCTTTTTAATTTCATCAATCAGATTAGACATCGTCTCTTTTTGCTTGCCGCTTAAGTGCGATAAGTTGGATTTCACACTTTGTCTAAACTTTTCAAGTTGATTGATCATCCCAATTCCAATACTTTGTTTTCTTTTATCTTTGTCAGAGATAGGAAAAGTATCTCTGATGATTTCAATCAGCTCTTTTTTGCTTTCACCTTGATAGTTTTGAACAATATTTTGCTTATCTTCGATAGAGCCTTCGCGACTAGCTAGTGTGTAGATAGCCTGTTTTGGCATGACTTCTAAGAGTGGGCGCAGTGCTTGTGGTATTGTAATGTAAAACTCATAGTACTGTAAAAAATTATAGGGGGTTTGTCTGTTGCCGTAAGTGTTGACAAGCCAAGTTGTAAATGCACCATCGCGATATTTTGTTAGAATTTCTTGCGCAGCTTTAATTCTTTCGCCATGTAAAATCAAGGCCTGGTTGTTGATTGCTTTGACTTCTGAAGTCAACGTGATTAACTGTTTTAAATCTTCGTTATAGTCTTGATCTTGCGCAGAGAATTTTTTAAATAGCTCAGAAATAGTTTCTTTTTCAGTATTGCTTAATTCTGAAAATCCAAAGATTCCGGAAAAACTAGTTAAATTACCTTGCATCGATTGAGTTGCTAAGGCAGCCATTTTGTTTGTCTTATCTCCTCTTTTGAGTCTTTCAGATAAGAACTTATTTACTTTATTCATCACCAGGTTGTTCCTCCGTAAAATTGAAATGTAAAGCTAATTTACATTCTAGAAATGATCTCTTTAGTTAAAGTTTTGTAGTCTTCTGCTGCTCGACTATCAGGTGCTGTATCATAAATGGGTTTTCCATAAATAGCTGCTTCTGAAACAGTGATATCTCTTCTGATCTTGGTTTGCAATAATTTATTTGGAAATGCCGATTCAATCACTTCTAAAAATGCTTTATTGCTTTTCCCTCTTGGATTCCAAAATGAAATAGCAACACCTAAAACTGTAATGGGGTGACGTTCATTGATATTTCTAATAAACTGCGACAGGCGATCTAATCCTTTAATGCTATAAAACTCAGGAGTTGTGCACACCACAGAATAATCAGCAGCAATCAACGCAGATTCTGTGAGCCAGCACAGCGATGGTGGTGTATCAATAATGATATAGTCATAATCTAAATCTTTGACTAAGTGTTTTAGCTTTTCATGCGAGTAGCGATCGGTTGCTAATTCACCAGAAACTTCTATTCTCTCTAACCATGTGTCAGCTGGAATTAAATCGAGATCTTTTTGAGGTGAGTTTAAAGTAACCTGCTTAAGATCCATTTTTCGTTGCAGAACTTTAGCTAAACTTTCGTGTTGATCAGGGTCGTAGCCAAGTCCTGTTGTCAAATTAGCTTGAGAGTCAAAGTCAATTAATAGAACTTTTTTGTGATGGTATTTCGAAAGGGCAGCGCCGAGATGCAAAGCAATAGATGTCTTGGCAGTTCCACCTTTAAAACTACTTACAGCAATTATTTTTGGAGTCATATTTCTTATTGGGACTTAATTTCAAAGGGTGAATTTAAATCTCTATTAAGAAGTTCTTGTCTTATTTTTTCAATAAATTCTTCGGGATTCATCTCTCCGTGCACCACATTATTGCGGGTTCTAAGCGCAAGGGATTGATGTTCTAGCTCTTTATCACCGATAGTCAAGATGTAATTGACCTGATCTAATTGCGATTGTCTCACTTTTTTGCTAATCGACTCATGAGTAGAATCCACATGTGCTAAAATTCCTTTAGCTCTGAATTTTTTAGCGAGCTCTTTAGCAAAGTCAATATGCCTATCTGCCACTGTTAGAATTCTAACTGGTCTTGGGCTTAACCAAAGAGGGAATTTTCCAGCAAAATGTTCAATCAAAATTCCGAAGAATCTTTCAATAGATCCAAAGAGAGCTCTGTGAATCATAATAGGGCGAAGTTTTTCTCCAGTATCTGACACATATTCTAACTTAAATTTTTCAGGTAATGACATATCGAGTTGAATTGTTCCACATTGCCAAGTTCTACCTAAAGCATCGCGGATATGTAAGTCGATTTTTGGTCCATAAAAGGCGCCATCACCTTCATTTAAGCGATAAGTATAACCTGCTTCATCCAAAGCGTTTTGCAGCCCGAGTGTTGCTAATTCCCAATCTTTATCTGTTCCAATAGTTCCAGTTTTTGGACGAGTAGATAACTCCATATGGCATTTAAGATCAAATAGAGCATAAATTTCTAAAGCGAGTCGTAAAACATTGGTGATTTCAGATTTGATATCTTCAGGTTTCATGAAAATATGGGCATCATCTTGGTGGAAACCTCGAACGCGCATAAGTCCTGAAACAGCACCAGAAGCCTCATAGCGATGTACAAGACCAAATTCAGCTACTCTTAAAGGAAGCTCGCGATAACTATGGCTTTGGCTCTGATAATAGAGCATACAGCCAGGACAATTCATTGGCTTGATTGCAAAATCGCGCTCTTCAATTTTACAAGTGTACATGTTTTCTCGGTAATGATGCCAATGTCCCGAAGTTTCCCAAAGCTCTTTAGTCATTAAAAGGGGAGTTTTGATCTCTAAATAATCTTCTCGAAGGTGAAGCTCTTGCCAATAGCGAACAAGTTGATTCCAAATATGCATTCCATGTGGAAGGATGAAAGGAATACCAGGAGCTTCTTCTCTGAGCATGAAAAGATCAAGCTTCGGTCCTAAAATTTTGTGATCTCTTAATTTAGCTTGCTCGAGTTGATGCAGATAGTTTTTGAGTAATAGGCGATCTGGGAAAGTAATGGCGTAAATGCGAGTGAGCATCTCATTTTTTGCATCGCCTTTCCAATAAGCACCTGAAGTTTTCAAAACTTTGAAAGCTTTAATTTTGCCTAAGTTTGGCAAATGCGGCCCTCTGCACAAATCAAAAAATTCACCTTGCTGATATGCTGAAATAGGTGAGCTATCGTCAAAGCTTTGAATGAGCTCGCACTTGAATTTATTCGTTTTAAAAGCATCAGTTGCAGCGCGCTTATCTGCAAACTCAGATCTCTTTGGCTTATAGTTTTCTTGGATGATCTTTTGAGCTTCTTGTTCAATTTTAGCAAAGTCTTCATCAGAAATAGTTAAGTTTGCAAAGTCATAATAGAATCCATTTTCAATCGGAGGGCCAATCGTTGGTTTAGCATCTGGCCATATGCGAAGCACTGCTTGAGCTAGAACGTGAGCAGAAGTATGCCAAAAAATTTCTTTACCCTCAGCTTCTTCAAAGCTCCAAAAATGAACCACATCACCCTCTTTTAAAGGTGTGGCTAAGTCAAAATCAACACCATTGATGTTGACCCCTAGCGCTTGATCAGGTCCGTTAAGATGAAGTTTTTGAGCCAATTCCAAGGCAAGTGCATTGTCAGGTAACTCAATTGACGATTTGTTTTTTAATTTAATGTGCATCATATTAGATAAAGAATTGAAAATGCGGCCGATTTTACAAAATTGTCAGCCAAAAGAAAAGTTAAAAAGATATAAACTTCAAAGTGATGCAAGAATATCAAAGTAAAATTGAAAAACTATTTTCCAAAATAGACTTTTCTCTAGGAGAAGTTTCTATTTGGGATGGATTTAAAAAATACTTTATCGATCAGACAATTTTTGAAAATTTCAATTCCAAATGTTATTTTTGTAGTGCGTTTGAAATCCGGTTGCGCAGGCAAACGGTGCAAATTGCCAAAAGAATGATCGAGAGTAAGTTTGCCGATATCTCACCGATGTTGCAAGAAATAGAAAACAGTCTATTTGATTTAGCCACTGACTATGAACAAGATGTGCTTTATAAAGAACATTGGATTGCAACTCTAAATCAATTTAAGAGTAGCAGCGCATTGCAAAAGCAGATTTTATTGCTGCCTATGCCTGATGCTAACATGAGAAATGAAGCCTTTGTTCGCCAAACCTTAGAATTATCTGCTTCAGAAAAAATCACCCATAAAGAGGTGGCGCAGCTTGTACTATCTGCCATCCTACATCCGTTAAGGCAAAAAGTAGGATCCTGTTTTGCCACAGCTCCTGCTATTTTAATTCAAAGTGAGCAAATTGCTGGGCTGATTAGAGATTTAAGTGAGCTGCTCAATACCGGGGTGTTAAAAAGAACATTTTTAGGTCATGAGCATATCGCTCCGATGAGTTACTTTTGGGCTAAAGGGATATTAAATCAGCCAGTGCAGTTAGATAGTAAAGGGCTCATTTGGGAGTCTTTCGAACTTGTTAAATGTTTAGACGAACTTAAAATTTTTCCAAAAAACAGCTCTGAAAGTTCTAAAAGAGAAATCATCAAAAGTTATCTTTCAGAATTTATCGATCTTAATCAAGATAAGAAAGTCTATCTGCATCAGGTTTTAAAAGTGATTTTGCTCTCTTATCTTAAAATAGATGAAGAGAAGCTTAAAAAACCGAATAAAATCCAATCTATCAAAACACATCCCCCTCTTTACTCAGATCAGATTCAGGCATCATCTTATCATATTGAAAAATTTGAAGCGCTTTATCAGAAAGCGGGACAAACTTTAATCAATATCTATGAAAATATTTTTTTAAAAACTTGGGAATACACTGTTGCATCATTTGCAGAGACTCAGTCTGATTTTTTTCGTTGGAACCTGTATGTCAGTTTAGGGTTCGACACTAAATCAGATTATAGTATTGCTAGATGCATCTACTTGTATTTAGAAAAGCAGATGCATGCTTTTGAAGAGAAAATTCAACATCATCAAAAAGAATATGAGCAAGAATTTTTCAGAGTTAAAATGCTCGAAAATAAAGTGGCCAATATTGAAAGTGAGCGGATGGCTGGTTGGGTAAAAGTAGAATATCAAAGCCATCTCAATGAAATGAATTATCATTTAAAAATGCGCAATCGCTTCATTGATAAAAAAGAAAAGATGTCGCAGCTTCTGGTAGAAATTTTAAAAGTTTACGACCAATTTTTCCCTAGATATTTCCAAGAGATTTATGATCCGATCATTCAACAAACTTCTCAAGAGTTTCTAGAAGATAGCCCTGCTGGCTTTAGGCTGATCTATAAGCATGGCAGACAAGATCCAACTCTTTGGACTCCTATAACCTCTAAAGAGGAGTTTATCCAATCGTTAAAAGATTTTTTCTCTCAGACAGAGTATGAGATTTCTAAAAGTGAAATTATGGAGAGCTTCAAAGAAGAATACCCTCAAATTGTGACTGAAATTATCTTGTTGATTCAATCTGAAGAATTTATACAAAACGCACAAAAGCGCACTCTTGAATACTATAAGATCCCTATCAAACCTGATGCTTTAGATTTTGAAAATCAATTTTACACTCCCTGGTGCTATATCTCTGGAGGGACCATGGAGGGGCTACTTCGCCATTACTATCGAAGAGATATTTTCTTTGAAAAAGAGACAAAAAAAATAGCGAACGTGACAGAGCTACTTGCTTATTTAGTCGATACGATTCGCTCTTTGACACAGCAGCAATTAAGTGTATATTTTGAATCTCCCAATAAATCACTACTCATCAACTCCCCCAATCACGCCTTTTTATTTAAACCAGGCTGGCTCCCTTTATCAGAAATTTGGAAAAAAGAGACATATAGTTTTAGTTGGATTCGCGATCAGCTCATAGTGCCGCAGATGCATTTTCTAGAGTCTATAAAAGTATATCCCATTGAAGTGAGGTACTTTTTAGAAAAACTTTTAATTCAGTTTCCCTATCTTAAGCTTTGGATGGATCAAAATATTCATTGGCCAAATTATGCGATCCCACTAGTAGAAATGAGAGAGAAAATAGCTGATTGTTTAAGTCAAATACCCAAACACCAAGCTTCTTTTACAGTAAATTTAGAGTGGGTAGATCATCAAATCTATCAAACCTTTCCCCTTCATTTACAAGCAGATATTTTTGAAAAGGGAGAGCGTTGCTTAAGACAGCTCCTCTCAAATGAAGCAGAATTTCAAAAAGCCCTTTGGACTTTTGAACAAATTTCCCACAAATATCTCTATAGGTTATTTATTTCCTCTCTCGATTTTTATGAGATTCTCAAACAAACTATTGCTTGTGTCTACCAGACCACTACGTTTTCAAAAAACTGGCCAGCTGAGATTTTAGAGGTGATGCGTCATAATCAATTGACCTTTGCCAAACCCTTATTTTTTGCGGATACCAATTGGCCTTATTATTACTTTGCCTTTGTCTTAAGCCCAGCCACTTTAAAGTTAGAGTTGTGGAGGATGAACAAATTAGGAAATCAAGGCTACCCCATGCACCAATGGGACTCCCATTTTTCAGAAGAGGCTCCACAGCAATGGAGCATATTTACAAATCCTGCTGAGTATTTTTAAGTAAATAAAAAATCTTGCTCAATCTCTGCTGCTTTTATTAAACTTAAAATTAAAAACAGGATTAAAAGACTCACAATGAATAAAAATACTAACATTCACATTCTTGCTCGAGCTGTTATCCTAGACGCGGACCATATATTAGTATGTAAAACTACAGATATGCCTCATAATTTTTATTTTTTACCAGGTGGTCATGTTGAGCATGGAGAGTCGGCTCAAGTGGCCCTGTTGCGAGAATTACTTGAAGAAACAGGAGCAGAAGCTACCATAAAAAGATTCTTAGGATGTCTGGAGTTTAGTTTCGAGCCAGGTTATAGCAGTTTTTGTCATAATCACGAATATAACTTTATTTTTGAGGTAGAGGCTCCAAGTTTGAGCGTCGCAAATAAAGTGCCTCAACTCGAAGCACATATTGAACTGACATGGGTTCCTATGAACAAAATTAATGAAATTGATTTTAGAGCTGAGCCTTTGCGAGTGCTCATTCCTCAATGGTTGAAATCAACTAGTGATAACGGCACATTTCAAAGTGTCATGCGCTAAATAACAACATTTATTAGTAATCTCATGCTAAGTGAAATGTTTTATTCGTATTTTTTTATAACCATATAGAAACATGCAAACAAGTCGACAGATCAAGGTATGAGCAACAATTGCATTTGATGCAAAACAATTCAATTTGATTAAAGCACATCATCCTTACAATTTTACTGTTGAAAAAGTATCGATCCATTTTGTAAGATCTCAGCTTATTTTTAATATATACATCATACATCACTAATATCTTTGAGTTTTTGTACAAAACAAAAAGGAAATGGGGAGAAAATTATAATGAAATGGCTTAAGAACACCTCTTTTTTAATCGCAATTTTTGCAATGACAACAGCCGCACTATTTGCTGACACTTCCAACAACTATGCTAACCAAATTTCTGATCTACTCGATACAGTTGATCAAAAAGATTTATGGGCCGTTCGTGAATGGCTTCGCACTAAAAGAGTCTCTTTAAACAATAAGCTGGGTGAATTATCTCTATCCGGCGATGTGAAAGCTGAGTGGAGATACGCTCAACAAAGTTTGGGCTCTCAAGTCATGATTGGCGGAACCGATGCTCCAAGTGGTTGGCCACATAACATGTACACGATCGATTTTAGAATGTACTTAGACTATAAATCAGATAAGACATGGGCTTCTATTAAACTAGAATTTGACGAAGCTGCAGGTCTATTTGGTGGTCAGGCCAACAATCTAGCTTTAAACCGCGCAAACATGGGATATCATTTGTATGATGATGGCGATATGCGCTTTGATATTTTAGTTGGTCGTCAAAGAGCTTATGAAATTTATCAATCTCAACTTCAGTTCAACTCGACATTCGATGGTTTTACAAGCGTATTTGCTGTAGGACTAGAGGGACTTGCTGACTTTAGCTTCCATGGTGGAGGATATATTTTCAATGCGGTTCAAAATCAACCTGTTTGGGTTCTTCAAGCTGGACTTTACGATCTTTTAGATACAGGATTTTATTTTGAATATGCTTTTACAAACTGGACAACTAGCACAGCGAATGAACTAGTAGAAAATGATAATTCAGGAGTCGATACTTATCTTGGCAACGCAGCGTGGGCTTATAGAATCAATCAGTTTATTTTAGGTTATGCTTTTAATCCTGATGTTTTCGGTATTGATGTACGCCTCTTTAGTGGTCTTTTATGGAACTCGGCTGCCCAAGCAAACGCTATCCAAAGAATCTCTGTTCAAAACAAGGTGCATAAAAAACTAAACATGGGTGGATGGGTTACTTTACAAGTTGGATCGGTTCAAAAAGCTGGCGATTGGGCTTTCCAAGCTCAATGGCAATTGGCTCAACCCTATGCGGTACCTGACTGGGATATGGCAGGTATTGGACAAGGTAACGCTACAAGTTCTGGAATTTGGGGCCCTTATACTTTTTCTAAAGCCACAAACTTCCCAGGAAATGGTAACTCGAACTTTAACAGCTGGGAGATGGATCTACTCTACTCTGTAACGAACGAGTTAGTGTTAGAGGCTAGATTGCGTAGATCGCTATCTTCAACGCAATCTGTAGGATTATCGGACAATTATACAGACTTTAGATTAGCAGCTATTTATGGCTTCTAAGATTTTAAAGCTTAAGGTGCAATCTAACTAGACGTAAAATAACAGGTTTATTTAAACTTTTGCCCTAATTTTAAAGGTGTAAGGGAAAAAATGAGATATAGAGTCTTAATAGCATTATTGTTGTGTACAGTGCCACTTTTTGCGCAATTGACGCCATCTTATCGGATGACGAAAACTTATAGCGCAAGAGAATTAGAGAATTGGCTTAAGAAAAATGTTCGCCCGCGCTATATCTCTCCTTATGTTTTTACCCTTACAGGACAAATTAATACAGGCTGGAAGACTATCCATGACAAATTAGGAACAGTATCTCAGGTTGGTTTTAAAGCAGACAAAGCTCAAAATACTTATAATGTCGATGCTGTTTTAGATTATCAATACACTATTGGCCAAGCTTGGGTTGCAGCTAGAACTAGTTTTAAAAATAGCGGCGGTCTTTTTAGAGGTACAGCCAATTCCTTTAAATTAGACAGAGCTTTTATCGGCTATCATTTTACAACTTATGGTCCTTTTGTTGCCGATATGTTACTTGGTCGGCAAGCTTTTAATAAAATTTACAACTCTCAAATGCAATTTGACGGTCGCATTGATGGTGTAAGTCTTATTATGTCCTATGCTTGGGAAAAAATAATGGAAGCTTTGTTTACTGGTGGTATTTATATCAGTCAGTCACAAGCTTACTGGTTGACTCGAGGAAATGTGGCAAACATTGCCAATTTAGGTTTTTATTTTGACTATGTCTACACTCATTGGGGAAGTATCCTCCCATTAGGTGTAACCAATAATTTAGGAATCAAATATAATACATCGCAATTTCTTGTCGGTTGGGATTATAAGCCAAGTTTTTTCAAAAAAGATCTTAAAATTTTTGCAGCACTCATTCAAAACCATGGGGCAAGACCTAACTTTATTGCTGGAAGTAAGCGTCAAAGTTTAGCTGGCTATACTGGTATGCAAATTGGTAGTGCTAAGAAGAAAGGGGATTATTCAATTCAAGGGATGTTACAATTTTGTCAGCTACAAGCTATTCCTAACTGGGATATGACGGGTATTGGCAATGGAGTAGATCCTGTTCCTCTTTATAAAGCAACATCAGCTAGTAATGTTAATGGTAAAACTAACTTTTATGGCTGGGAATTAACTTTGCTATATTCGATATCGGATAACTTAACAGCAACAACTAAATTACAACGCTCTGTAACTTTGAATCAAGCCTATGGCCTTCCTTCAAACTACACGACTTATAAATTAGAAACGCAATATACCTTCTAATTATTGGGAAGTTGCCCTAGTTGTTCCCTTGCATAGCTCAGGCTTATTTTTTGATCTTGTTTATCTGAAAAATAAGCCTCTACACGAATAGGAAAAATTCTAAAAAGATTAAAGAGTCCAGGATGCATCTGCTCAGGTTGTCTCTTGATCACCTTGCATGTTGTAGATGGAATTGCAATTTGATCGACTAATTCTTCTAACACTTTAGAGTAATTGATATTTTCTTTAAGACTATCTGCCCCATCTAAAAAAAGACATACTGGCATTTTTTTATTTTTTATTTTCTCAACATATAAGTTTAGATTTTTCTCTTGATCAAAAGGGATAGCAAAGATGTGGCCTATGGTATAGAGAGGTTTAATCCAAAATGGTGGCTTGTGTTTGACCAATCGGATAAATGAAATTCGAGGATAGAGATAAATAAGAATCAAAACTTGCAGCAGTGAATATTTTTGACAAAAGATTAAAATGGATTCAAAAAATTCAGTTTGAGGTTGCTTGACTGTCTGAACATTGAAAAAAACTTTAAAAAATGTAACTGCTAGAACACGAGAAAAATATTCAGGCAGCATAAAAGTTATGATAATAGCAACAGTTAAGGCCATAAGGCCAATGACTAGATAGCCCTCTGCTGCTGTAATTTTTAAAACATCACTAAAGAACCAAATGGAGAGGGAAGCTAAAAGGACTCCAACAAAACCTAAAAAAGTGGATGAGGCAACAATTTCACCTCGATCTTTTTCTGGACTTGCCACTTGGATATAAGCATCGAGTGGAACAATAAAAAGTCCACCGTGAATACTTAAGGAAAAAATCATTAAAATAGCCATGTAGATGTTTTGTGAAAAAATATACAAAACAATGTATGAGAGACTAGTTCCAATACACC
>CAZJSX010000015.1:0-13931 GCA_964548845.1 uncultured bacterium
CCCTATAGGCTATGAGCTAGAAATTACACCTTTAATCGATGAAGATCTTATGCAGTATTTAGAAATCTGGTCAGCTGCAGGGACTCCTCACTCGGTATTTTGCTTATCTCCTAAAGATTTATTATTGATTACAGATGGTAGAATTACAGATATTAAGAAATCATAATTTATAAAATAGGTGAATCATTGATCTTGCCGATGAGAATCGTTATCGGAGGGCAATAAGAATAGCACTTTTTTGTATATTCTATACGAGCTCCTTTTGTAGTTAAAAATTCCTGATATTGCTTGCCATATTGAATGTCGGCAATTGCGAATTTGCCGCCAACTTTTAAAATGCGCAGCATTTCTTGAAGTGCTTTTTCTCGCTCGTTTTTATCTTTGATATTGTGTAAGCATAAACTAGAAACAACAACATCAAAAGATTGATTGGCAAAACGAAGAGATCGGATATCTCCTGTATGGATAGTCACTTTTTCTAAAACCCCTTCTTTTTTCGCATTTTCTAGAGTTTTCTCAGGTTTATTTCCCGATTGGTCTTTCTTCGACCATAAATCAATACCATGGACCTCTCCATATAAAAGCTGTTTGGCTACTTCGCAGACCAAAAGACCTCTTCCACAACCCAAATCTAGTACTTTTTCATTTCCAGTTAGTTTGATCTGTCGAATCATTTGTGAAACAATTTTTGGTTTAGCAATTTTTATCCCATAAAGCATCCAGCAGCCTGTAGCAAATAGAGTAAAAAAAGTTAAAAAAGAATAGAGAAAAACAAACCAAAACCATAATCGGCTATGAATTTGAAAAGAAAAAATAGCGATTATGAGAAAAGATAACGAAAGAAAAAAAAGATTTTTGAGTACGTTGGGAGCATCGACTCCGTAATTGGCTTTGTCTTTATTCACAAAAAATGATCAAATTTTTGTTATTATATTACTAATTTTAGCCTAATTCTAATGACGCCAATATAAACTCTCAAGAGAAAGCAAAGGTTTAAGATAAGAGATTTTTAATTAGTAGATTAGCAAGCCACTTTTCATATTCATCTGATGACCAACCTTGCTCTATAACAAGCATTCGATAAAGATCCCTTCCAGTGAATGCCCAAAGAATATCTCTAATTTTAGAGAGACTAAGGGTTTCTGTAAAAACTTTTTTAGCTGCCATTGTTTCAACGGTTTCTTTCTGTCTTTGGTATCGTCTTTTTTCTCGCTCAACCTCTAATTCTTTAAACACAGGATCCAAAATAGATGCCCCTTGTAAGAAGTTACATTGAGTTTTTTCAGCATCGTAGAGTTGCCTTGCAATACTAGCTGTAATTTCAAGGCGTTTACGAGGGCAGATCTCCTTTTGCCCTAGTTTAACAAGAGCTGTGAACTGCTCGGATGGAAGAGCAGTGTCCATTAAACCTAGTAAAATCCCACGTTTGGATTGAAAAAGAGAGTAAATAGAGGGGGTTGAGACTTGTGCCTTTAAAGAAATCTCTTCTATAGTCACCTTTTCAAATCCTTTAGATTCAAATAGTGTTTTTGCAGTCGTTAGAATACGGTTTTTAGTCTTTTTTGACTGCTCTTGTCTAGACTTTGAATTGTAAGTTCTTTTATTTAATTTTGACATATTGGATATAGTTTGCTATATTTAATATAAAAAATCAAGACTTAATATAAGAGGTCAAATGTCGAAAAGAATAAAACCTTGCCTTAATGAAACTTCAAATTCTATTGTCTACTATGGGATGACTGTAAGTCAGTTGACAGAAGCTTACGATGATTATCATGCGATTCCTAATCTTGATGACTTGATAATGGAAAATCGTGGGCGTGCGCAAGTTATAAAAGCTAGATTGAATCCTGTTGAGAATATAGCTTATGGTACTGAAGAAATTCAAAAGCTGGATATTTATGCACCAAAAAATGGGCAAAATATGCCTGTACTTATCAGTATTCATGGCGGCGGCTGGGTTGTGGGAAGTAAAAATCCCTGGGCCATTTCTGCAGAAAAATTGATGTCAAAAAATATCATCTCAGTTTCTATCGACTACGGACTTGCTCCTAAGTATCGGATGAAAGAGATCATTACCCATGTTCAATTAGCTGTTGAGTGGGTGTATAAAAATATTGCTGAGCATGGAGGGGATCCAGATCGTCTTTATATTAGCGGGATGTCTGCTGGCGCGCATCTTGCCGGTGCTATTCTTATGCCAAACTGGCATAAAAATTTTGGCCTTCCAGAAAATGCCATCAAAGGTTTAATTGCCTTATCTGGAGTTTATGATTTATGTGGTTTTGTTTACACACCTGACGTAGCTTCACAAAAAGCTCTACAAATGACATTAGAGGAATCTTTGCGAGATAGCCCACTTTATCACCCCCCTAAACATCCAATTCCATGTATTATTGCCTATGGTGAGAAAGAGCCATTTATACCATATCATTTTGAAGCGAAAAGTTACGCTAAGGAATTACAAAAAGCAGGTTGCGCTGTATCATTGATAGAAGTGCCTAATGCTAATCATTTTGATATGATTAATGCGCTTGCTAATACAGAAGGGGAGCTCTTTAAAGTCACAGAGAAACTCCTTAAATGCACAGTGTAAGAAGTACAAAAATTTGATAGCTTCTAATTTAATTTCATAAAATAAATACCTTCTTTATATTCATCATTTTTTCTGAGGGATATTTATGTTATTAAGAACTCTTTTAGCTTTATTTTTAACTCTCACTTATGCTCTTTATGCCGATGATTGGCAGGGTGGTAGTTACGCTAGGCACTCTTCAGTTCAACAAACACAAGGAGAAAAAGCCATTGATAGCATGCACTTGAAGCTTGATGATTGTGTCTTAGATGTGGGTTGTGGCGATGGAAAATTGCTTGCAAAAATCAAGGAATTAGCTCCGATTGGAAATATCATTGGAATCGATCCGTCTGAATCGATGCTCAGTTATGCTCAAAATGAATTTCCAAATATTAATTTTTTCAAAGCGAAAGCTGAAGATTTTAAATTGGAAGAACGTTTTGATCATATTTTTTCATGTTGCGCCATGCACTGGGTAAAAGATCAAAAAATCGCACTTGATAATATTTACACACATCTCAAGCCTAATGGAAAATTTCATTGTGTAGTTGCTTCTTCTAAAGAAGGACTTGCTTTCCATAAAGCCCTGAAAGAAACTCTAGAAGTTTTTAAAGAAGATTTTGTCGGTTACGAGAATCCTCTTTATACGCCTGATTTAGAAACGCATCGCAAACTTCTTACTCAAGCCGGTTTTCATATCGATTCGATTCATTATGACTACTATCAAGTGGATTACCAGGATCAAAATGAGTTAAAAAATTGGATTCAGCAGTGGCTTCCAGAAGCCAAATATCTCTCAGAGGATAAACAAAAGCCATTTTTTGATGAGCTTATGAGTCGTTATCAAGATGGGTCGCATTGGGGAGAATATTTTATTAGCATCAAAGCTTCAAAATTAGATTGAAGAGAGAAAATAAAGGGAAGAGAGGCCTCTTCCCTTTAGCAGATTCATTATTTATGATGATCGGCATGCTTGATGTTACTTGCAACTTTATTTAGAAGCTTTTTTATGCAAGTGATCGACGCCTTCTTCTACTTTATCTTTAGCGTCATGAAATTTATCAACTGCCTTGTCTTTAAGGTCGGCTGCTTTATCTTTAGCTTCAGAGTATTTTTCAGATACTTTGTCTTTAGCTTTAGAAAATTTGTCTTCTACTTCACCTTTAGCATCTGAAAATGCGTCGCAAACTTTATCTTCTATATCACCACATGTTTCAGCGATTTTGCGCTGAATCTCTTTACCTTTTTTTGTGGTAAAAAGTAATGAAGTTAGAATAGCAACAGCTCCACCTACTAGGGCTCCGCAAACGAAGTCTTTTTGTCTTGAATGGTCGTACATAGTATGATCCTTTGTTAAATGGTTTTGTTATTTACTGAATTGTTTCCAAAGCGATAGGCCAGTAGATACCCAATCACCTAAATTATTAAGCATGTCCGCCCCTTTAGGCAGCTTTTTATCCATGCTTTCAGCTACATCGGTAACACAGTTAAGGTTACAATTTTCAATCATTTCACCGACATTTGCAATGGATCTTCCAATTTGTTGCAAGATGGGTGTTTCTTTTTGCTTTGATGCACACATGCAATAAAGAGCGCCAGCTCCGATTGCACCGATCAATAATCCTGTGATTATCTTTCTTGTTTGTTCGTTTTGTGTATTCATAGTTTTTTTAAAAACCCCCTCGTTGTTTTAATTAAAATTACACTAGTTGCAATCCACTTTAATAATTGCGGGATTGTGTCGCGATTTAGAGAGAGACCACCAAATGATGGTGAATCTGAATTCAATTTTGATCTTAAAAAGCTAAATGGCTTAAATAAAAAATTTAAAGAATGGGACTTGTCACTGATATCTGAAGTGAGGTCTGTGAGTTTCTCTACTAGAGCACCCGTTTCATCAGTAATCTTAGATAAATCATGACTTATGAATTCATTAAGATTGTTTAAGAGTGTGGTTGTCTCTATAGAAATCCGATTCAGGTCTACTTGTACCCGATGGATTGATTCCTGAGTTTTTGTGGCAACTTTTGCCAGAATAATTATTAGCGTAACTAATGCGCTAGCGATGATAGCTAAGCAGATTTCAATGAACATAAAGTTCTCCTTTTTTATAGTTAGCTTAGTTTTGTCTTCATCCCTCCGGGTTAAAAGAGTGATTGTACCTCGCTTGAAAAAGAATAGCTAGATAAAAAGGTCTTTATAGTAAATTTATAATTTTTAAAAAATCAATACGCTAGTAGTTGTCAGAAAGTGATCTTCAGTAGACAGACCCAAAGTTGAGTAGATTTTTGAGCTTATTTTGATTTTGGCATTTTTGCAGATATACTAATGCTTTGAGGACGTGTATAATGACTTGTCTGATCATATATGAATCCTGGTAATAAACGAGCAAGAGGAGTGAAAAATGAAAGCGATTCAAAAGAAATTGAAGCTTCCTTATCAAAATTTTGAGCAGACATTTCTCACATTACTAAAAAAAGCAAAGCGCGGGCCGATTTCTGTTCACACCTTTTTAACAACCTTATCAGGCAAGGGAAGACTATTACTGCTTATCTTTCTTTCACTTGGCTTTACCCAATTTCCCGGAATTTCGATGTTCTTCGGGCTTTTTATTTCTTATCTAGGTCTGCGAATTGCAGCTAAAAAAAGCTTTATTTGGATGCCAAAATTTCTTCGCTATAAGAAAATTAGCTCTTATTTTTTGATCAAGGTGATCCAAAAGGTTTTAAATCTTCTAAAATTTATGAAGCGGTGGTCTAAACCGCGCTACGTATGGGCAACGCAAAAAATAGAAACGCGTGTGATCAATGGACTAATGGTCACTCTTGTGGGTATTTGCTTGGCAATCTCTCCTCCGGTACCTTTGACAGGTCTGCTTGCCTGCGCAGCAATTTGCTTAATTGCTATTGGCCTTTTAAATGATGATGGGATCTATATCATTTTAGGCTATGTCTTTGCTCTTTTATATCTAGTAATGGTCTTGTTTCTTCTTAATTATTGTTCTTTTTCGCAGATGTGTGGATGGGCTAAAGATATGGTTTGTTTTTTGATTAAGGCTCCTTCAGCTGTGTGAAGAGGGGATATTCTTGGAAGCTTAATCTACTTTTGGTTAATCACAATTATTGCCTTAGTGAGATGTATTAAGAGGTTTAAAATTTAGTTTTGTCATTTCTACAACAACTGAAAAGATTAGCAAGGAATTTCATTCCATTCCGTTACTTTTACTTCATCATATAGAACCTGATCATAATTTTTTACAAATTGAGCAATGTAATTAGAGGATTCATGTTGGCGCAAATAGTCCAATTTTTCCCAGCGCATGAGAACTAAAAACTGATGTTCATTTTCAACTGCTTTTAGTAGGTCGTATTGTAAGCATCCTGGAGATCTTCTGCTAATAGGAACAAGTTGAAGTAATGCTTTCTTTAGCTCATCTGCTTTTCCTGAAACGGCATTTATCGTTTCAACAACCGTAATCATAAATATCACTTCTTTTTAGGTCTGCAAACTATAATTTGCAATTTATTTTAAAGAAATAATTTTGGTAATTAAGAGATCTTTTCCCTCTTTCTAAATTCTCATTAATAAAGTAAAATACTACTTTTTACGTCATTATAGAAGGAAATATTAATGAGTGGCATTACTTTAAACAACCGATCAGTCTCGACTCTATATAAATCAGAAGAAATTACAAAAATTGATTTAACAGAAGGGCAATCTTTAAATTTGCAGTCATCAGCTATGCTCGCTTGCAAGAATGTAGAAATTAAAACAGGATTTAATGATTCTTTTTTTGGAGCTGTGAAACGTTGTATTTTTGGAGGGGAAACTCTTTTTCAAAATACTTATACAGCTAAAGAAGGTGGTGGATGGGTTGCTTTAGAAGAGACAATTCCTGGGCAAATAGGTGTTTATGAATTATATCCTGGAGAAGCTTTGACTATAGGAAGAGGTTGTTATGTAGCATCTGATTCAAATGTAAAACTTTCTACAATTTATGGTGGAGTGAAAGGTTGGTGGTCAGGAGTCGGATTTGTCAAACTTGAGGCAACAGTCACAGATGAGAAAGTAGGAAGAGTTTTCTTTGATAGCATGAATAGCATAACAAAAGTCATAAAAATTAAAGAAGAAGATGGTCCAGTAATTATAGATAATACAAATTTGGTAGCATATACGGATCAACTGCAAGTTGCAGTTCGCATGTTGAATGGATTGAAGTCTTTATTTTTTTCAGGTGAAGGTATTGTCAACGAATTTAAAGGTAATGGTTTAGTATTTGTTGGGTCAGGTGTTGTGCAAGGCGCTTATACTCCGCATCAGTAGTTTACTATCTTTATCAATACTTACGACTAAAAGGGTTGAATATAAAACTCTTCCTTTTATTATTTTTATTTATAATTCTTTTTGAGATAGCTTTTTTTTAGCTTCCTCAATCAGTTTTGATCTAGCTTGCTGTCGGGTTAGCTCTAAGTCAGTTAGTAGATTAATAATCTCTGAATGTTGATTTTTTATAGCCAATTCAAACGCTGTGTGTCCATTTTCATCTTTTAAATAAGGATCGGCTCCAGCTTTGAGTAATTCTTTGGCGATTTCATGATCGTCATTGCGATTGTGCTTAGTACCACCAGCTAAGAGCATCAGCACTGTTTTACCTTTGTGATCTTGCAAGTTTGGATCTGCTCCAGCTTTGAGTAATTCTTTAGCAATTTCAACATCTTCATTGCGATTGTGCTTAATAGCACTAGCTAAGAGCATCAGCGCTGTTTTACTTTCGTGATCTTGTAAGTTTGGATTTGCTTTACCATGATTTAGTAGAGCTAGTACACTATTCAATTGTTTTATAGGCGCAGCGCGAGGGTGTAGTTCAGTAGTTATCATTAGTGCTGTTTTGCCATTATGGTTTTTTAAGTCTATGATAGAATTTGCATTAAGTAGTTTATAAATCATAGAATCATTGTTTAGTTCAGCTGCAATCATAAGAGCTGTATTGCCTTTAAAGTCAGCTCGATTGATGTCGGATGCTTCAACTAAAATATCAAAGGAATTTGAATAACCTCGCTTAACGGCAAGCATTAAAGCTGTCTCACCGTTGTTATTCGGCTCATTTGTATTTGCATTTGCTCTTATTAAAAATTCGGTGTTATGGCAGTAGATCTTTTGGATGCTATAAAGAAGAGCAGTTGTCCCTGTAGATTTGAGCTTTAAACTAACAATTAGATCTAAAACATTAACGTCACCAATGTAAATAGGTTTTTCTTCTTTTATAATAGCGGGGACTAAATAAGTTTCTTGGCCAACCAACGGCTGAAAAAGAAGATCATTTTTAATAGGGCTAAAAATGAGCTCACAGATTACCCGTCTTACTTTGTTGACTAAAGTATTGGTCAGGTTTTGAAAAAAAGAGTTGGCTTTGCATTCTTCGGCTACTATTGGCAAGTAGGGGTTCTCATAAAATTTACTGGTAATGTTTGTGTTTAAGTCGATTGCGTTAGTAACCATAAATTATAGAACTCTCGAATTTGAAATTTCATTTATTGTAAATATAGTGCCCAATACTCACAAATCATATCTTATCTTTGCCAATATTCACGACTAAAAGGGTTGAAAATAAAACTCTTTCCTTTAGTTAAATGATGAAAGTTTTCTCTATCATCATCAGTTGCATTTTTATAAATCACATAAGGTGGTGGGGCAAATGAAGATTCATTTGAAAGGCTCTCGTTTGCAATCTCTAGCCCATCCATGATCATTTTTGCATTTCGTCTAGTTTGAGGGTATTTTAAAAAAACAGTGTCTGCACTTCTCATCGTGACGTGATCTGAAGTCATGCCCATCATAAACAATCCATTTAAAGTCGTGTCGCCATGGATGCATCCCTCATCAATAATTAAAGTGTACCCATAGGGGATGTAAACCCCAATTAGCTCTAGTTGATCCAGGTGGTCATTGGTTCGAGCCAAGGCGACAAAGCCACTTGAATGAGGTGTAACGGGAGTCATTGTTTGAGAAAAGTCATGTTTTTCTAGAAACAGGCCACTTCCATTTTGTGTTTGCCAGTCTGCATAAAGGGGTTCGTATAAATAAGTCACGAGCCTGTAATCATCTTTTGAAGAGAGTTCATTTTTGGTGATTTGAAAGGGGATGCTATTGTTGACCAGGCGTGCTTTAAAAGAGCTGAGATCGACATCTCTTGCGTCAAAATATTTTAGCTTGATTAATTCTCTATCAATTTCTAAAAAACCTGGGTTTCGGAAAAGAGATTGTTTTAAGTGTTTTTTAGTAATGTTGTATTCTGCTTTTTTTTCTTTAATACCATCACCTGTTTTACCAGCAATCCAATTTGCTGTAATTAATGTGATTACTGAGGGATCAAGTTCTTTATAATTGAAGTTTTGCTCGTTGTATTCATCAGGGATTGGTATTCTGGTAAATAAGGGTGGGAAACCATTTTGTATGGTGTATAGATATTTATGAGGTTCTTCTAAATTCCCTAAATAATCAATTGGACCTACCATGCTAGCTCCAGGAATACCTCGAATAGCTGTTAGATTTTTCATTCGCAGTAAAGAGCGAGTAGCAGATTCTAAAACACCATTATTTGAAAATTTTGGAATAGTTGCCGACATTAAATTGCCATAGACTCGACAAGCAATGCTTCCGTCATCTCCGTCTAAAAATAATAATCTTTTAGGTTCATTAAAGGAGACTTGTGTTGGGGAGTGATTATCATTTTGGTGGCGTGAGCAGGCAGTGGCTGTAATTAAAAAAAAGATCGAGCAGATCATTTTGATACTGGATCTCAATATACCGTTTTTAGTTTTATACTTATTCATAGATTTCTTGATTCATAGTCAATTTTTAGAAAATTATATCTTAGGGTTTAACTTTCAAGCTACTGCTAATTGTGAGGTAATAGTTAGTAAAAAATTTTTAATTGGGCTCTATTGTCTAAACAATGGGCTCCTTATATGGTCTTTTCATTTTCTTTTTATTAATCCTATCCGATATAAAAGAATCTGTTCCTATCAAGAAAGATTTTTAGTTGAGTGGCTGCTTAAGTAGCTTTAGTTAGAGCGATCGAGCAACATGCATTCGCTAGTTCGTCTTTTTTGCGATTGTCAATATGCGTTCGCTTTTATTTTCGATGAATTGAGATCCGTCGATATCAGATTGGTTGAGAACTTTAAAACCATTTCCGTGAAGCATATCTCTTAGCTGCTTGGCAGTATAAACTTGAAGAGTTTGCAAGCATTTAGTTACTTTGGGTTTGCTAATACCTTTCTGTTGATAATAGGTATCATATGAAGCCAAAATCCCATCTTCACTGATAGTGCTATATTGAATCTCTCGAAACTTGGTATCTCCCACAACTTCTTGGCAATCAATGGTAAGATTAGTGATATTGTTTCCGTTGAGCAGATGGCTTAAGTTAAAGATATCGAATATATATAATCCACTATCTTTTAAATTTGTATGCACATTCTGCAACGCTTTTTCAAAATCCAGTTTTGTAAGATGTCCAATAGAATTGAATATCGTAATCACAGCATCAAATTTACCGACTTTTAAAGTGCGCATATCACCTTTAATGAAGTTGATTGGTAGTTTTGCTTGTTTAGCTTTGACCTTTGCAATTTTAAGCATCTTAGAGTTGATATCAGCTCCAATAACTTCATATCTATGTTTTGCAAGCCAGAAAACCTGAGAGCCGGTTCCGCAACTCAGATCAAGCACACTCTTGATTTTATGTTTAGAAAAAATAGCTTCTATGAATTGATTGATCTGCCTAGAATTTTTTTCGTTAAAGGCATCATAGCTTTCAGCTTCTTTGTTATAGTGAGATGGTTTTGCAGTAGTATGTTTCATTACATATCCTTCTTTGCCTTTTTTCGTCCAATTTCATAGACAGGATAAATATCTATAATAGTTTCTTCATAAGGATGAACTTTTTTGATTTCTTCTATTACATGCTCTAGAACGGCGCGATTGCAAACCACCTCAATACGCTCCTCAACAAGTTCTTCCAAGACCCCTTCTTCTCCAAGATAAGGAGAGGCGTCTTTATTTGGCATAAAACGACCTATTCCTTTCACTGAATAACTGCAATAGGAGTAATTTCCAATCTTGCCAGCCCCTGCATCTCCGATTGTTTGTCTTACCACATCAGCATGTGTTTCTGGGACAGTAATGACAATCGTCACATAATCTGATAGTTCCAAAAAGTTAATCTCCGATTTTATAGTTAAGTTATCACATTTTGTAATATTAAAGGCAGCAGTACTTAAAATAATGCAAGTGAATTGTTCGATTATGTTGCTAAGAATTTTATAATTCATGAAGTGTGAATTGAGTGACGAATTATTTATTCTGAAAATTTCCTGCTACATCACTCTTGCCCCTCTTAAGAATTTTTTGTTCAAAGTTTGGATCTTTCAATAGAGAGCTTTCTACATTTTTTAGTGCATTCGAGTTGATTGCGCAAGTGGTATTCTGCATATAAGTTAGCGCAAACTATATTTTTTTAGAATTAAGTTTATTTTACTTTACATTTTGTTACTTCTTTTATTAAATGAATTTTTTAAATTTTTATTTGACAAACTTCTTTGTTAAGAAAAATTGAGTAGCAATTTGTAGCTACTGATAAATAGATCAAACCTTAAAAAAAAGATTAAAAATATGAAAAAATTAGATGTTATAGTAGCAATTTTATTGGTTGTTGGAGGTCTTAACTGGTTTCTTGTTGGAGCTTTTCAATTCGATCTAGTTAAATTTATCTTCGGCAGTGTCCCATTTATTCAAAGATTAGTCTACATTGTTGTAGGTTTAGCTGCTTTTTATCAAATTTTTCAGTGGAAAGCCATTCAAAATCGCTGGAAAGCGTAATTGAGTGTTTCTAGAGAAATTTGCAAACATAGCTTTAAATGCATAAGTTTAAATTATGCATTTAAAGCGCCCCAAAAATTAGTTGCATATCTTAGAGTTGAAAAGAATAGTTTACTTTTTACCAAAAGTGTTTCCCAATTATGAAAAAAGTTTATGCAATTTTTGGAGCAACAAGTGGAATAGGCACAGCTCTTACAAAGCAACTTTCAGCAGCCGGACATATTGCTTATTTGCTTGGTAGAAACAAAGACAAGTTAGAACAATTTTCTAAAGAAGTTTCTCAACCATATATGGTTGTAGACGCTACTGAAGAAAACCTTGTTGCAGAAGTTTTTAAAAAAATTATAGAGAAGGAGGGGCGTCTTGATGGAGTCGTTTCTCTTGTCGGCTCTTTTTTTCTCAAGCCACTATTTGCAAAATCACAAAAAGAGTTTTAACAAGTAATAAAAAAAAATGTAAAGTCATCTATTTTTATTATAAAAAACGCTCTTAGCGTTATGGACAAAGGGGCGATTGTTCTTACATCCTCGACTGCGGCTATGATAGGATTAACCAACCATGAGGCTATTTCAGCTGCTAAAGCCGCTGTAATTGGTCTAATGCGATCTGCGTCGGCCTCTTACTCGACAAAAGGGGTGCGCATCAATGCTGTAGCTCCAGGACTTATCAAGACACCTTTGACTCAGGCAATTACAAGTAACGAAGCTGCTCTCAAAACATCCACGGCTTTTCATCCGCTTGGACGCATAGGGGAGCCTCAAGATGTCGCAGCTGCAATTTTGTGGCTTTTGTCAGATGAAAGCTCATTTATTACGGGAGACGTGATTGCAGTTGATGGAGGACTTTCGTCAATTAAGTTGCGCTAATCACTATTAAAAACAGAATTTTAAAACAACCTCTATCGACAGTCCTACAAACTATTTTGTAATGACAAATTAGTTCATTATAAGAGATATAAAAGTATGTTTGGAATAGATTAGGAATTTTAACAAATACTTTCAAAGAGCCATTAGTATTTTTATGAGCAAAGAGCCAAAATATGAAGTTTTGCAATCTTATGACAAAATAGAGCTAAGATTGTATCAGCCTTTTTTAGTTGCTGAAGTTATACGCACAGGTGATAGGAAAGAGGCTATAAGATCTGGATTTAGAATTTTGGCTGATTATATCTTTGGTAATAATGCCTCTTCTGTAAGGTTACCAATGTCAATCCCTGTCACACAGCAAAAAGTTGAAGAAGGTTGGAAAATTCGATTCATGTTGACACAAACCTTGAATTTGAACGAACTTCCTCAACCTAATAACCAACTTGTCAAACTTGTATTGATTTCTCAAAAAAAAGTTGCAGCGATAAGATTTTCAGGAATCGCTAATGACAAAAAAATACAAAAGTATACCTCTCAGCTAAAAGAATTTGCCGATAAACATAAATGGCTTTTAGATAGCAGGGCTATTTTAGCGTTTTACAATCCACCTTGGACATTACCTTTTTTGAGAAGAAATGAAATTCTTTTTGAAGTCTTGAATTAGGTTTTTCTATTCTAAAAATAGATTCAAGTTCCCTTTTCCTTAAAGGTTATAAAGAGTTTTTCGAAGAAATCAAGAAGTAGAGTTGGAAGTCAAGAGCAAGATCTATAAGATCTTGCTCTTAATGCTTTATGAGTCTTTAACAAACCACAGTATTTCCTTTAATAGCTTTTCTAAATGACGTTCCTAGAAAAATAGCAATAATTAACCATAATCCTAATAGAGGAAAGCATAGAACGCCACTAAGCATAAGATAATGTGATTTGCCAGCTATGGCTCCAAATGCAGTCTGTAGTGGAGAAAGTGACATATTGAATATGGAGCCTGCTTGTTTAGATAAGCGGGATCCAAATGTTTCTATCCATGCTTGGGCTTTAAATTTAACATCAGGAGTTGTGGGAATATACAGCTGTTTAAGAGCTGGGCCATTAAGAGCATAATTGATAGCTTTTGATCCTACCATTAAGGCAAAAAGAAAGGTTAGTGAGCTCAAACTTAAAAATCCAAGTAGTGCTCCTGCAACAATCACAGGCATTGCGGCTAATGCGACACCGATTCCAAGAAAACGAGTGATGTTACTGATTCCTAAAAGCAGACAAAGTAAAGAAACGATGTTCACACTTGATCCATAAATGCTCAGATAATTACTGAGTGCAACACCTGTATATGCAGAACTTGCTGATATTTTGAAGTTAAAATCAAAAATAGTAATAACGATTTCATAAATGAAATTTGCTGAAAAAATTCCAAGTAGATATTTGTTTTTTAGAAGTAACTTTAAGCCTTCTAAAAACCCTGGTTCTTGTTTGCTCTCCTCAATGGCTTCATTTTTTCCGTGAAAAGATTTTAATAACTCTTTAGGAGTTACTCGTAAAAAGTATTTGACCATAGGGATAATAAGTAAAATCAAAAATCCTAAGCACATCATAGATAGTGCGTCTGTAGT
>CAZJSX010000016.1:0-13877 GCA_964548845.1 uncultured bacterium
TTATCTCTGTATGTTGTAGCTCATGTAATTGACAGAGAAATTTTGGCGATAAAAGTTTATCTTTGGTGACACCTGTTAACCGATAGACCCCTTGAACTTTAAGATTTCCTGTATCTTCAAAAATGAGCCAGTGCCTACTTGTTCCCGACCCAGTATTGTAAACACAAAATTCAAACTCTTCTTGCCCTACTCTTTTGGCTTCATAAATAACAGCATGATATAAACTTCCACCTGAGAAAACTGCTTTTTCACCAATTGCTAAATTTTCAATAGCTTCTTTAAGCTCAATCATAAGCGGACTAAGCTTATACTCAACGATAACCTCTTTAACCTCTATTTCACTAATTTCATTAGTTATTTTTGAAATATCTTCATTAACTTCTACTCCATTAATTTCGTCAGAAGTATCTATGATAGGGTGATTTTGCTCTTTTTCATCGTCAATGTCATTATCATCTTTCAAGGCAATTTCAGCTAATGTTTTGCTATGCCATTCTAAACATTTTTTCAGATCATTTAGAACTTTAGTAACTTCAGGAGAAATTTGATTTTTATTTAAGATAGCAATCATATGTAAAAGAGCATCACTTTGAAACCAACCTTCATATGAAGTATTTTGCATGAAAGAGTCTCCGAGCAAATGGACAATAAATCTTTTGCTCAAAAAATGATCATCACTAACTTGTTGAAAACGTTTGAGCTGATTTGCATTAAAAAGCTCTTTTACTTTGTCTTCTACTTTTACATGATTAATCGCAGGTACATTGTCTTCTATTTTTGAATGACTATTGACAGTCAGAGGTAAATTGGGAGGGATTACTAGAATTGTAGGTTTAGCATTGATTTCAATTGTGGTCATGTGACACATCTCCATTTTTAAAGAAACTATATAGATTTCAGTGCAAAAAATATAGAAAATCTTCATTTTGAAAAAATTATAAAAAAATCTTGTCAAAAGGTGGCTGGCTTGTTAAGTTGAGCTTTTTTAAATATTTGGCGTTTCTGATGTCTGAGAAAGCAATACCTCGAAGCTATGTAAATAAAAAGTTTCATTCACTAGCTGGAATTTGGCTTGTCCTTTTTCTTTTGGAACATTTAATTACAAACTCTCAGGCGGCTCTTTATATTGGCGATTGGGGACAAGGGTTTGTCAAAGCGGTCAATATGATCCACGATTTGCCGTACTTACAGGCAATTGAAATTCTTTTTTTAGGATTCCCTATTCTCTTACACGCAGGCTTGGGAATCAAATATTTATTCACAGCTAAATTCAATTCTTTTGGTTCTAAAGCTCATGAGCCCAAATTAAAAGACTATCCGCGCAACCATGCTTATTCTTGGCAACGAATCACATCTTGGGTGCTTTTAGTGGGTCTTTTACTTCATATTATTCAAATGCGTTTTATAGACTACCCTATCGCAGTTAATGGAGGAGTTGGGCACGACTACTATATGGTCAGACTTGACATGGACCCTAGTTTATATCCAGTGGCAGCAAGACTCAACGCACACCTCTATACACCAAGTCAAGTTCAAAAAGAAAAAGCGCTCCTTTTAAATCACCGTCAGAACGCTCAGCAAGAAGGGATTTCAGCTGATGCAACTAAAGCAGCACACGATGCGATGATGCAACAGCTTGTTATTGAGTATGTCGATACACTGGCTAAAAAACCTCTCAAAGAAAATCAACTCATTGCTGTCTCACCCAGTTTCGGCGTCGCCTCTCTTTTAACAGTCAGACAAACATTTAAAAGCCCACTGATGATCACTTTATATACACTTTTTGTCATCGCTGCATGTTATCATGCATTTAATGGATTGTGGACAGCTATGATTTCATGGGGAGTTACTTTAACTGCGAGATCTCAACAGCTGATGCGGCAACTCACAATTGTTTTAACTCTATTACTAATGTTATTAGGACTTTCTGCTATTTGGCTAACATATTGGGTTAATTTAAGGTAAAAGAATGAAAAAAAGAACGGTCATTGTTGTCGGTGGTGGACTTGCAGGATTATCTGCTGCAATGAAACTTGCTGAAAAAGGGCTCTCTGTCAAATTGATTTCTGTTACCAAAGTCAAACGCTCACACTCGGTGTGCGCACAAGGTGGAATCAATGTAGCGATCAATAGTAAAGGTGAAGAAGATTCTCCGATAATCCATGCCTATGACACCATTAAAGGGGGAGATTTTTTAGCTCATCAACCTCCTATTTTAGAGATGTGTCTTGCTGGACCCTCGATCTTGCAAATGATGGATCGCTTTGGTGTTCCCTTTAATCGAACGGCTGAAGGAAATATTGATTTTAGACGATTTGGCGGAACTTTATATCATCGCACCGCCTTTTGTGGAGCCTCTACTGGGCAACAATTACTGTATGCTTTAGATGAGCAAGTGCGCAGGCACGAAGCGCAAGGAAATGTTGAGAAATTGGAACATCACGAGTTTATGCGTCTGGTTCAAGACGAAAATGGGAGAACTTGTGGAATCGTTTTGATGAACCTTTTTAATTTAAAATTAGAAGTTTTACAAGCAGATGCTGTCTTAATTGCAACAGGAGGCCCAGGCCTCATCTTTAAATACTCGACCAATTCTACTTTCTGTACAGGAGCTGCCAATGGCAGACTTTATCTACAAGGGATGAAATATGGTAATGGTGAATTTATTCAAATTCATCCCACATCAATTCCTGGCGAAGATAAATTGAGATTAATTTCAGAGTCAGTACGTGGAGAAGGGGGAAGAATTTGGGTTTATGGCGACTCTTCTAAAAAAATTCAAACTCCAAGTGGACAAGAAATTCCATGTGGAGAAACTGGAAAGCCTTGGTACTTTTTAGAAGAACTCTATCCCGCTTTTGGCAATTTAGTTCCAAGAGACATTGGCGCTCGTGAAATTCTTAGAATCTGCGAATTAGGACTCGGAGCTGAAGGAAAAAATCAAGTCTATTTAGATGTAACCTCTTTATCCCAAGCTTCTCAACAAAAGCTTGCCTCTGTTTTAGAAATCTACAAAAAATTTACTGGTGACGATCCTTCTAAACTACCAATGAAGATTTTCCCAGGCATGCATTACTCTATGGGCGGAGCATGGGTAGATTGGCCTGCTGCTAATGACCCTGATCGCTTTACCCGCTTTAGACAAATGACTAATATTAACGGCTGTTTTGCAGCTGGTGAATGCGAATATCAATATCATGGTGCTAATCGCTTAGGCGCCAATTCCCTGCTCTCTTGTATCTTTGGAGGACTTGTCTCAGGAGTTGAGATGCATCGCTATGTCCAAAGTTTATCTTCAGCAGAAGTCTCCTCTAAAGTCTATCAAAGTGCTTTAAGTGCTGAAGAAGATAAAAAAAGAGAGTTGATGAATCGCCAAGGTGATGAAAACGTCCACAAATTACATCAAGAACTTGCAAATTTGATGATTCAAAATGTGTCGGTTAAACGGAATAATGTCGATCTAACAAAAACAATTGGTGAGATAAAAAAAATTAGAGAGCGATTTAATCACATCTCACTTGGAGATGTCTCTCAATTTGCCAATCAAACTTATGCTTTTGCTGCACAATTTGGCCCAATGCTTGAAATCGCATTGGTGATTACCAAGGGAGCCCTTTTGCGCGATGAATTTCGCGGTGCACACTATAAGCCTGAATTTCCAAAGCGCGACGATGACAACTGGCTCAAAGAAACTATTGCTACCTATAATCCTAAATCACAAGAGCCTGATATTTCATATAATCCTATTGACATTCGCCATCTCAAACCGATACAACGCGATTATGCTACAGCTAAAAAAATCAAACCGACTTTGGAGAACATCCCCAATAATATTGTTCTCCCTTTCACATAATCAAAGGATGATATGAAAGAGACCTTTATCTTAAAAGTTTATCGCGGACAACCCGGCCTTCAATATTGGGAAGAATTTGAGTGCCCCCTAACCCCCTTTTCAAATGTCATTTCCACTTTAATGGAAATTCAGAAAAACCCCATCAACACTAAAGGGGAAAAAGTGGAGCCAGTTGTTTGGGAGCAGGGTTGTTTAGAAGAGGTTTGTGGTTCGTGCTCGATGTTGGTCAATCAAAAGCCAAGACAAGCGTGTACAGCTCTTATTCGCAATTTGATTAATGAATCTAATCGCACTGTTGTTTTATCTCCCCTCACAAAATTCCCCCTCATCCGAGATTTGATTGTCGATCGAAGCATCATGTTTGAAAATTTAAAAAAAGTAGGGGCTTGGATTGATAGTGATGGAGCCTATGAAAAAGGTTTTGGCCCAAAAATAAGTCAAGATAAGCAAGAGGTTATGTACTCTCTATCCACTTGTATGACTTGTGGCTGTTGCTCTGAGGCATGCCCGCAAGTCAACTCCAACTCCCCTTTTATTGGTCCAGCTGCCATTTCACAGGTCAGACTTTTTAACACCAACCCAGTTGGGGCCATGCAAAAGAAAGATCGCCTTCATGTCTTAATGGAAGAGGGGGGCATTGCCGATTGCGGCAACGCCCAAAACTGCGTGAAAGTTTGCCCTAAAAATATCCCTCTCACAGATTCTATTGCAGCTATTAGTCGCGATGTCACTGTCCAGAGTTTTAAGGATCTTTTTAGTTTTCCCGATAAAGATTAATCTTTGATCTTAATTAACGAGTAAACATCTGCTGGGACATTTTTTCTCCCATCTAAATATTCTAGTTCAAAGATACAAGCAACCCCTTGAACTTTAGCTCCCAATTGCTCTACGAGATTAATGGCAGCTGTTGCAGTTCCACCTGTTGCCAATAAATCATCTATAATTAAAACAACATCACTAGAGCAAAGACTCTCTTTTTCTATTTCAATAGCATCTTGACCGTACTCTAAACCATACTCAATACGGCATTTTTCTCTCGGTAATTTCCCTTTTTTACGTGCCATAACAAAAGGAAGTTCCATTTCATAAGCTAAAGCTGCTCCAAATGGAAACCCTCTGGCTTCTAATGCCACAATAGATGTAATTCCTTGATCTTTATAATGTGTCGCAAGTGTTTGAATGGCTTTTTTAAAAGCGGGTGGTGTTTGCAGTAAATTGGGATAACATAGAAAGCTAATTCCTTGAATTGGAAAATTTTCAACTCTTGTAATATAGTCATTTATCCAATCACATTGCGCGCATTGAATCTTATTGTCAGCGTAGCTATTGCTCTTGATACAAAATAATACGATGAGTAATGTTAGAAATGTTTTCATGGGGATCCCTTGGTTAAAAACAAAACGTAAATAGTATAAAAATAAATATAAAAATTTCAGCAGAAAATTAAAAAAATGAAACCTAGATCAAAAATTGCTGTCACTATCCTAGGAGCCACTGGAACTGTTGGACAAAAGTTAATTGAGCTTTTACAAAATCACCCTTGGTTTGAGATTGAAGTACTAGCGGCCTCAGATAAATCCGTTGGGAAAAGATATCAAGATGTGGTCTCTTGGCAATCCGAGCGCCCCATCCCATCTAATATCGCTGAAAAATTAATACATCCCTGCACCCCTAAATTTGACACTCCGATTGTCTTTTCAGCCTTAGATAGCTCAGTGGCACTTGAAATCGAGCAGAGCTTTTTACAATCAGGTTATCACGTCATTTCTAATGCTAAAAATCATCGCAATCACATCGATGTCCCAATCATCATCCCAGAAGTGAATGCCGATCACATTGCATTACTAGAGCAGCAACAAAGAAAAGGGAAAATCATTACAAATCCCAATTGTGTAGTCGCTGGACTTGCGATGGTGATCAAACCTTTAGCGCAAGCCTTTGGCCTGCAAAAAATGCAAGTGCATACTCTGCAAGCCATCTCTGGAGCTGGATATTTTAATTTAAGCGCCTATCAGATTCTAGATAATGTCATCCCCTATATTACAGAAGAGGAAGCAAAAGTCGAAAGTGAACCTAAAAAAATCTTAGGCTCATTTTTAAAGACTCATATCGAGCCTTTAAATTGCACCATTAGCGCACAATGTAATAGAGTTGCTGTTCGCAACGGTCATATGGCCAATGTTTCAGTTTCATTTAAACAAAAGCCAACGCTAAATCAAATTCTAGAATGCTGGGAAGAGTTTAATCGCAATTCACAAGAGTTAAAACTTCCCTCTATCCCCAAAAAACCCATTGTCTATTTTAATGAGCTAAATTTTCCACAACCCAGATTTCATGCAGATTTAGAACAAGGCTACTCTGTAGCTATTGGCAAGCTCAATCACTGCTCATGCTTAGATGTCAAATTTACACTGCTTGTAAACAATTTAGTCAGAGGTGCTGCTGGCTGCTCAATATTGAACGCTGAGCTTTTATGTTTGCATACCCCTCAATTGCAAGAACAGATTGCTGATTTAGCTTTTCAAAACTAAACTCTGTATAATTGAATGTAACTTTATTTTCTTGGCGCTCTAAATGACGAGTTTGATTCTGGTGGATATTATTGTATGCCATCGTTGCCATCAATACTAGTCGCCCATTTACCTACTTTTTGCCCCCAATCTCGCATAGCATTAGCATCGCTACAGAGCACTCTACCTGAAGTTTGAACCGAATGAGTTTTTTTCCAATTATCTGCCCATTCTTTTAAGCATTTTTCCCAATCTTGCATAGCAGTATGACCTGTAAAAAGAGCTCCGCCTGACTGTTTGATATAAGAAACAACTCGGCAGTCATCAACATTAGGGGTAAAAGCAGGGTCGGTCTGCAAAGCAAAGATAGGTTTTTCTATTCCATATTTTCCATAGACAAAACCGATTTCGGCAGTAACATTACTACGAGTTTCCCTATCAAGAATAGAGATCATGCATGCTGAACGCTGGATTAACTGATCTATAGGTACAAGTAATGGCTCAAGAGGATCTATTCCTGCTCTTTTGATCGCAAGTAAGATAGTTCTCTTTAACGTTAAATTTTCCGAATCAGCAAACCTAAATGAATTAGAAACATAAGCAAAAGGCTCTCCGCTTCATTAGTTCTTACAGTTGATGATAAAGAACTTCCTAGAACACTCATTGCCATAAAACACTCCTTAGTTTTTATAACCAAGTTTCGAGACTAAACTGTAAAATGATAATTTTTTTCTATCTACTACAATCATTTTTTAAATTTTGCACTTTTCACTTTTGCTTCTCAAAATCTTATTTACAAAAATCAATTTTGCTTGGATAAGTTGATATTTAATATAGTTGTAATCACTTCTTCTTTATGAACAAATTTTCTCTCCGAATTATTACCATTACTTTCACATTACTCTTTAGCACTCAATACCTATCGACATGGGGACTTTTACAAGGACGAGAATCGGCAATCAAAAGCCAAGAAACCAAAGGTTATATCCAAGGTCTATACCAAGTCTATAATCCCTTTTATGCAGGTCCACTACTTGCACCTTCTGCCTCCACTGTTCCTAAAGGTAAAGTCAACCTTCAGCCTTATTTTTATTGGACAAGAACTTACGGAACATACGACCACAGCTGGCATCGAGTGCGTACTAGATCTGCTCTACAATTTACTTTTCAGTCTATTCAGCAGGTTGGTATTACCGATTTTATGGACTTTACAACAGTTATCCAAGCCAATTACAACCGCAAACAAAATCAGCATTACTTTAGCTATGGTGACACCGGAGCTAAATTTGGTTTTCAACTCCTTCGAGAGATCATGGAAAAACCTGTTCCTAATTGTAAATTTACTGTCGGGATGATTTTTCCAACTGGGCGCTACCAACATTTAGGAAGTAACCATCTTGGCTTAGATGCTAACGGCTCGGGAACTTACAGCACTCAATTTTCACTAAACTTCCAAAAAGATTTTAACCATTTTTTAAAATTTAAAAAAGATTTAGACCCTAAACACTTTCACCCAGTCAGTATTCGATGGAGCTTCACTTATTTGATCTCTCCGAAAACTAAAGTTAGCGGGATCAACACTTATGGTGGTGGACCTGGTACAAAAGGAACAGTCAAACCAGGCAATAACTTCAACTCCATCTTTGCTTGGGAGTATAGCTTTAACCAACATTGGGTTTTTGCAACAGATTGGCTTTATACGATAACCCCTAGATCTAAATTCTTTGGAAATTCTGCCGGAGCCATTGTTGGGGTTCCATCAAATCAAAACTTTAGTGTCGCCCCTGCAATCGAATATAACTTAAATGGTAACTTCGGGGTGCTGGCTGGCGCCTGGTTTTCATTGACTGGTCGAAATTCTTCAGCATTTGTGACAGGGATTTTTACTTTTTCTTGGCTTTTTTAGTTTGCGCAAAAACTGTTAAGCTCTATTCTCTTAATTCTTTAAAAAGGGAGAGCTTACTTGAAACACCTTACAGAAAATCAACGCTATTTATCCCTTTTAGCTATTTTACTTTTAGTCAAAGCCACTTGGGCCCTTTTTGAAATCTCAACAGGCTTTATAGGACTGGATCCCGATGAAGCGCAATATTGGACTTGGAGCCAAAATCTAGCTCTTGGTTTTTATAGCAAACCTCCAGGAATTGCCTGGCAAGTTTGGCTGGGGTGCAAACTCTTTGGTCAAACAGAGTTAGGAGTCCGCTTTTTTGCAGCGATTATCTCTTTGTTATCCTCACTTGCTATTTACTTTTTAGCACACCTTTCAAAACTCTCTCCTAGAATCTCTTTTTGGGCAGCGCTAATCTTTGCCTTTTCACCTATTGGAATGATGGGTGCTTTTGCTGCGACAACTGATGGTGCTTTTATCCTATTTTTAATACTCGCTCTTTGCCCAATCGTCTACGCTCTAGAGCGCAAGCTAAATCCTAATTATTTATTAGTGGGACTGTTTATTTTTTGTGGGGCGCTCTTTAAATGGACTATTTTTGCAATTTGGATCCCGATTCTTGTTGCCGCTCTTGTTTACCGCCCTCTGCTTAATAAAAAACTACTCTTGGGAGCACTGATCTCCTTTTTAGGACTTCTTCCAAGCTTTTTTTGGAATATGGAGCACAACTGGGTCACATTTAAACATATCGCGACTCAAACAACAACCTCTTCAGTCTCACAAGCTAATTTTTTTAGTTTTTTTGGCGCTCAAATTGCGATTCTCTCCCCCATCTTTTTTGTTTTGCTTTTGCTTGGACTTGTCAAAGTGTTTCGCAATTACAATAAAGTGAAACCCTCTTTAACCTATTGCGCTTTTACCACAACTTTGATTCTTGCGGCTTATCTGGCTCTATCCACTGTCAAAAAAATACAACCTAATTGGGCACTCTATGCCTATCCAACATCCACAATTATTATTGCATGGTATGCTATTGAATCGCTTCATAATAAAGCAATCTGGCTTATTAGAGGGACAGCTTTGTCGCTTGCCTTAGTCTTCATGATGATCTCCATCCCCTTTGTTCAAAAAAAGTCCTATCTTTCTGCAAAGTTATTCCCTTTTAAAGTTAATCCTTTTAGACGATGCGTGGGTTGGGCTGAATTGAAAAAAAGTTTAGACGAGATCCCTTATCAAGAAGATGAGAATTTTTTATTTTCCGACACCTATCAAATGACAAGTCTGCTTAGTTTTTATGGCCCTGATCAAAAAAGACAATATTTTTTAAATACTGAAAATCGCAGGCAAAATCAATTCTGTTTCTGGCCCACTATGGCAGAAGAAAAAGTGGGTAAAACGGGTTATTATATTTGGTCAAAGAATTCTAAAAACTTTTTAAATGATATCGATTTTGAAGAGAGAAAAGTCAAAGAGCAACTGAGTCACTATTTTGAATCCGTTGAACTTATTAGAATGGTCCCTCTATTTGAGTCCCACGGCACTTTAGTTAAAGGGGCTTTAATTTTTAAATGCTCCAATTATAATGGAAAAATACCAGAGCAGAAACTACAGTACTAGTTTGCATAAACTATAGATCACTCTAAATGAAATTTAGAATGATCCTCTTTTTGAAATAACTATTAGGCAAGAAATTAAAAGACCCAATTGAATTTCAAGCTTATCATTTGCACATTCATGTGACTTAATAAATCTATGTTATAGCCCACTGAAAGTTTAAAATCATCGCAATGGGTTACGTTAAATTCAAAACCCAGTGATAGCTGATTAACAACTCGATTGTAGCCTTCTACACTAAAGTGAGGCAAAGGAATCGACATTTGATAAAATTTAGAAATAATTCCTGTAGGACCAAGTGGTATATTACTCAAATATCCCAAATATAAATTTGGAGAGATGCAATAATCATTGATTATAATTTCTTGAATCCATTTTAAACCAACATTTGGTTGTAAAAAAATAGTCGACTTGTGCCGCACATGCAAATTGACATAGCTATTGCTCCCTTCTGTAAAACTTTCTTGATACAATTTGACAAAATATAATTGAGCTTGAGGCTGAATGTAGAATCTCAATTTATCTTTTTCAATATCATGGTTTTTGCGGGAAACTTGAGAGCGTATTGGTTTATCTGTTAATTCTAATTTTGATCCTGCTTCAAAGCCCATCAATAAATTATAACTTTTGAATCGAGCTTGCGGATCGGCATCAAAACCTGTGAATGCAATACTTCTGCTAGTTTTATAAAAATCGATGCTTCCTTGAACAACAGCACTTGCAAACCAAACACCACCAGAGTAACCGAAAGATGGAGCTAAATAAATTGTATTAAAAAAAGCTTTGCCAAAGCTGTTATTCCATTTTGTAATAGAGTGAGTATACCCAATTGCTGGGTTTACAAAAAAAGAAGATCCCACTGGAATTAAGGTCCCTGTTGCAAAACCATAACTGTAGTTATCAAATCCAAATTCTTGTTGTACCCCTTTTTGATTATAGTAAAATCCTATCGGCTCTAGCCAAAAATTGATTTGAGGATCAGATTGACAATCACAAATAGAGCCTTTTCTTTGCTTTTGTGTAGACTGCGCAATACGTATGTTATTTTGAAAGGAAACAAGAGGCAATGCACTATAAAGTGCAGGGCATAATTGCTCAAGTGCAATGGTTAATGCAGGTAGGGTTGGAATAGCCACAAGAGCTACTTGAAGGGCAAATAAATTAGGGTCACTGGAATTAACAACATAGAATAAATAGTCATAGGTGCGTTTAGCATTTCCTGTTAATAAACTGGCAAAAGTGCTGATCACAAAATCTGTTTGAACAACTAGATAAACATTGTTCCCTCGATAATCTAAGAAGAATTCTTGAGGATGATCCTCAACAATACTGATAAACCTTGTACTACCATAACCTGCATCTGCAGTTAAAAATAAAAACTCTGTTCCTTCAACATAAACACCATCTTCAGGCAAAGCATGAACATATCCATTAAGTGTTGCAGCTCCACTAATATCTATAAAATCGGTTTGGCCAGCATTATTGATTTCAATCTCTAAAATAGCTGATGCGCTTGCCATTGCAAAATCACCATCAACTGTTAGCACACCAATTGAATTACCCGGAGAAACTACCCCTGAATTATTAAGGGTAGCTAAAGTACCTACTCCTTGTAGTGTACCTCCAGAATTAACCACTGTTGTTCCATTGAGTGTCCCATTAACTGACAATGTCCCTGCGTTAACTGTTGTAGTTCCTAAAAATGAAGAACTGTCCCCTGTTAAAGTTAAAAGAGCAGACCCTTCTTTAACAAATCCTGCACTAGAATTTCCGCTAATAACACCAGTAAAAGTAGCAGCTCCTGTTTGAGAAACAGTCATCGTATTATTATTTAATTGAATCGTTCCACCAGACCCACTTAATCCACCAACTGCTCGACTTCCAATCCCTGATGTCAATGTCAATACTCCAGAATTGACAACTAAAGGAGCAGTAGTTGCTCCTAGTGTTCCACTTGATGAAAGAGTAATACCACCACTTCCAGTTCCTCCAACAGTTGTTGTTCCGGTGTAAGTATTGGCAGCACTTAATGTTAAAACTCCAGCTCCATTGACTGTTAAACCACCGCCTGTTCCATTAATTGTTCCGGCAAAGGTTCCATCTGTTGCTTCATTGACAATCAGCGTATTGTTATTTAAATTAACTGTTCCACCAGAGCCACTAAATTTAGCTACAGTTTGATTCCCAATCCCGCTTGTTAACGTTAATAATCCTGAATTGACAACTAAAGGAGCAGTAGTTGCTCCTAGTGTTCCACTTGATGAAAGAGTAATACCACCACTTCCAGTTCCTGCAACTGTTGTTGTTCCGGTGTAAGTATTGGCGGCACTTAATGTTAAAGCTCCAGCTCCATTGACTGTTAAACCACCTGATCCATCAATAGTTCCAGCATAAGTCCCATTAGTCGTTTCACTGACAGTTAAGGTATTGTCATTTAAATGAATGGTTCCACCAGCTCCACTGAGCTTGCCAATAGTTTGATTGCCAAGCCCTGTTGTTAGGGTTAACACCCCAGAAGTCATGACTAGTGGGGCAGTACTTGCACCAATTGTTCCACTCGATGATAGTGTAATGCCTCCCGTACCTGTGCCTGCTATTGTTGTTGTTCCACCATAAGTATTATTTGCAGTTAAACTTAAAACTCCCGCTCCATTGACAGTGAGATTTCCTGTTGTTCCACTAATGGTTCCTGCAAATGTTGCACTTGATCCCTGGTTGACAATCAAAGTGTTGTCATTTAATTGAACCGTTCCACCAGAGCCGCTAAACCCACCTACTGTTCGGCTACCAATTCCTGAAGTAAAAGTTAATAACCCAGAATCGACTACTAAAAGAGCAGTATTTCCTCCAAGTGTCCCACTTCCTGTAAGAGTAATACCACCTGACCCTGTCCCTGCAACCGTTGTTGTTCCTGTATGATCGTTAGCTCCACTTAGTGTTAGAACTGATACTCCATTGACCGCTAGACTTCCGCCAGTGCCAGTAAATCTACCTGGATAACTTTGACTACTACTTTGCGTTACTGTTAAGAGGTTATTGTTTAAAGTAATTATTGAACTAGTAGAGCTACCGCTTAAAGTTCCAATGAATTTACCGCCAGCACTACTTGCTATAGTCAATCTTCCTCCATTCATCGCAAGTGGTGCTGGATTGTCTGAAGCTGCTGCTGTTCCATTACCTAAAGTTCCAGATCCACTTAAACTAAGAGTCCCTCCTGTAATAGTAGTTGGGCCTGAATACGTGTTGACTCCTGTTAAAGTAAGGAAACTAGTTCCAACTCCTTGGAAAACAAAGCCACTTGAACTTGAAGTGTCTGAGATTACTCCAGAAAATGTAGTAGGACCAAAAGATATATCTGCATTTACATTTAGCGTTTTTGCTCCTAACAAAATACTCCCATTGCCAGATAAATAACTAACTGTTGTAGAAGTTGTCACTCCAGAAATATCAAACGTTGCATTATCAACCAAAGCTGTTGCACTTATATCTCCACTACCAGTAATCGCTAACGTTCCGCCTGAAATAGTTGTTGATCCTCTATTGGAGAAGGTACCGCTTACTATCAACTTGCCACCTCCTGTTTTTGTTATAGATCCGAGTCCAGAACCAAAAAAAGTTTGATCATCAGCAATTGTCCCACTAATAGTTTGATCTCCAGCAAGAGCGTCGACATTTAGTGTTACTGTTGTAGTTCCGTTAATATACATAGAGGTACCGGCTACTGATCCAGCAGCACCTGATGATCCTGAGCCTGCAGCACCTGCAGTACCTGCTGTTAAAGTTCCCGCAGGGAGAAGTGTGCCAGTTAGAAGATTAACAGCATTCATTGTCAAGCTACCACCACTTCGAACAAAGATAACTCCTCCTAAGGCAGCACCACCACCACCGCCACCGGGTCTACTACTTCCTCCCACACCACCGTTACCACCTCCTGCTACTCCAACTCCTCTAGTCCCTGTAGCTCCAGAAGTGCGTGCACCACCACCACCACCACCGCCAAATCCACCATCTC
>CAZJSX010000017.1:0-5200 GCA_964548845.1 uncultured bacterium
GATCAAATGTGTTGGTCAACTCGGGATCTTTTTCATTGGGATAAGAATAAAAAGGTCTTTTGCTTGTTTTCCAATCGGTAATGAAAATTAAATCGGTGCCAAATTTTTCTAAGGCATAAGCGCAAAGATCTTTTTCAGCTGCAGGGCTCAAATCATTTTCAGCTCTCTCATCGATCCCAGTTCGTTTAAAATAGATTTCTGTAGCCTCTTTGAAAGTGATTCTAGGAAATGGAACATTCATAGGAGCTTTAATCAGCTTGTGGTCTAAAACAGCAATTTCTTTTTGACAATGCTGAGTCAGATACTGCACAATAAATTTAATACATCCCTCTTGAATATCTAAAAGATCTTCCCATTTATTGAAAAATCCCATTTCAAACTCGAACTGTTTTCCTTCTGCTAAATGGCGCTTGGTTTGAGAGTTCTCTGCTCTAAAAAACGGGGCTAATGAAAAGACTCGTTCATTGACTCCAACCATGATTTGCTTATAGAGCTGACTACTTTGAGCAAGGGTTGCAGAATATCCGTAATAGTCGACATTAAAAACTTCAGCTCCCCCTTCTGAGGATGCCCCAACTATATTGGGAGAAAAATATTCAACAGCATGAACCACATCGTGCATATAGAGTCTGTAGGCGTGAACAAGCTCTGCTTGCATTTTAAAAACAGCTTGAAGCTTGACATTGCGAAGCGCAATAGCTCTATGATCTAAAATATCTTCTAAGTCTCTTGGGATCTCTGGCAGCTGATATTCAATCACAGGTAGATCAGTCACTGCAACTTCAACTTCAATTTTTGGATTGATCACTTCTACTTTTAAAGCAGCTTGCTCTGAAGCTATAGCTGTCCCTTCGATTTTTAAAATAGAGCCTGGTTTTAAGTGGGCTATTTTTTTTAATTCTTTTTCATCATTGATGACAATTTGAGAGAGCCCTGAGCGATCGCGCAAGATTAAAAAGTTCATCATTTTGCCAACTGCTCGAATATTGTTGAGCCAGCCTCTTAAAATGACTTTTTGATTCAATTGTTGTAAGAGCTCAGAAGATAGTACTCGCTTCATAAAAAATGATACCTTTAACTTATAGATTATAAGTGTAGAAGAAGTAAGTGTTTGCTTGCAAGAAAAGGAATATTTAACATCTTCTACATTTAATAAAAAAGTTAAATGCCTTTCAAATTAAAAATATAATTTTTTCAAAGACTATACCCAAGTAATATTAGGATAACATCTATCACATGATCCTAGTGCAGAAAAATGAAAAAGCCCTGCTGTTTCAATTTTTCTCTCAGGAATAGCATAAAATGGAACTAGCGTCGCATTACCTGTTTGTCGATTTAAATAAAAGCATTGACCAATGCTGTCTTTAGAGATAGTGCCATTTTGTTTTTCAAAAACAAAATGCCGCATTCCCCTTTCTGCACCCTCAACAACACGAAAACCCCTTGTTTTTTGGTGGGTGTATTGTAAAGGTTTATAAACACAATTCAACTCATAACCAGCCCGGGTTGCAGCCTCAACAATCCCATATTTTTCATGCTGATAATAAGTTCGATCTTGCAATGAGTCGTTTGGCTGAATCAAAGTCATATGAATATTGTGACCTGGTAATTGAAGCGTAGAGGCTGATTGAAAAAAATCTCTGACAAGAGCGGCTGTGGGATCTGTTGCTCCTATTTGACTCATATCTGGGCAATTAAAAATAATATGCTTAAAATTTCGTCCTATATATTTTTCATGTATTTGCGTGGCATCTACCCCAAATTCAAATCGAACTCCAGCTGACCCTAACTGTGCAATTCTTTGTTTAGTCCCCTCATACTGATTGCAGGTCTCTCTTTCTTTATATTCTGTACTCAAAACAAAACCTGGAAAGTAGCGGTCAATAGGAGTTTCATGATCATACAAAGCTTGTGTATATTCAAAATTACCATCTCCCAATATTAAAATAGAGGGAGCTCTATCCGCGTCGGAAACAGTGATTTGGGGGGATCCAACATAAGAAAGAGCAGAAGGATATGTACTCATGATAAATAGGTCTCGTTAAAAAAAATAGGGCAGCTAGTTTACCATACTCAGCTATATGGTTCTACAAAATAGGATTTTCTTAGCTTGCTTTTATTAACAAAAAAAAATAAATTCGCCCATATTTAAAAAGTTTATTGATATGATCCAAAACTTACTCAAAAGACCTCGCAGAAATCGCAAAAATGCTGCTATTCGTAACCTAGTACAAGAAAATTATATTACGGCTAACGATGTCGTTGCTCCTTTTTTTCTTGTAGAGGGAAAGCAAATGCGCTATCCATTGGCAAGCCTTCCCAATAACTTTTTATTAAGTAGCGATGAGATTTTAAAAGAAGCAGAAGAGTTAACTAAACTTGGAATTCAAGCTTTAATCTTATATCCTGTTGTCCCTCCTCATTTAAAAGATGCTCAGGGCTCTTATGCGCTCAATAAAAATAATCACCTTTTTTTAGCCGCTAAAGAGATTAAAAAACATTTTCCCAATTTATGCATTATTGCCGATATTGCACTAGATGCATACACCTCTCATGGTCATGACGGCTTAGTCTCTGCAGATGGTCAAATTTTAAATGATGAAACAGCACAGGTTTTGGCAGATATGTCTGTTTTATGTGGTCACTCTGGAATTGATATAATAGCACCTTCAGACATGATGGATGGACGCATTAGAATGATTCGAGAAACTTTGGATAAAGAGGGGCTCGAGTATGTCAACTTGATGTCACTGACAGCCAAATACGCTTCTAGCTTTTACGTCCCTTATCGCGATGCACTTCAATCAGCCCCCCGTTTTGGAGATAAAAAAAGTTATCAACTCAACCCTGCTAACATTCGAGAAGCCTTAATAGAAGCTAAACTTGATGAAGAAGAAGGTGCGGACTTTTTAGTGGTGAAACCTGCAACTTTATACTTAGATGTCATTCAAGCAATCAAAGCTAACACTAATCTTCCTGTCGTCACTTATCATGTGACTGGAGAGTACTCGATGCTAAAGGCAGCGGCTCAAAATAAGTGGATTGATTTTGATAGAGCACTACATGAAACGCTTTTGAGCATTAAAAGAGCGGGAGCTGATATTATTATCACTTGGGGAGCAAAAGAAATCGCTACCCAGCTTAAATTATTAAATTCTTAAATTTTCCTCTTACTGAGATTTTAAAAATTAATTATTGCTATTTTTTTTAATGCTAAACTTAACTTGATATTCACTAGGTCTTTCGGCTGAGGGAATCGCTGTACCACTTTCAGAACGACTAACAGCGGTCATTTCAATACAATCTGTAGCAACACCATTAATTCGCAAAGCGCCACCCTCTACTTTTTTGTTGTTGGAAAGTACAACGTAGCTTCCCGTCAATTGACTATTGCTAGGCTGCACGAAAAAAGTCATCCGGACCGTAGAATCACTATTTTTACCAGTAACAACGATAGCTGGAATTGTGATGCGAGAAGATTTGTCTATAGAAGTTAAATCAAGCTCTTTTTCAGCAACTTCAAAATCTCCTATGCTCCGACTGCCTAGAACTAACGTAGCATTTGAAATTTCAAAAATATGTCTAACATTTTGTAGATTTGGAGTTGTCATAAACCCTCTTTATTATATTTTTCTAATTGAAGAATAGTTTTAATTCATATGTTTTCAAATACTTTTGTCATACACTTTATTCCCCCTCTGCCTTTTAACGCAGCTTCAGAATATTTCTCGTCTAAAAAAATAAAGTTTACACTTTTTATATCTATTTCAAATCCACTACTAATCATTTTTTTAAATTTTTCTTGATAGAAGCCTATGCATCCCAAAGCTATAACAACAGGTTGATTATACTCTTTTTCTCCCTTTTGTCGAAGCGTTAAACTTACAAAGTTAAAGAAATTCACGCTATCAAAACGCCTCCCCATTCTTTCTTCTAGAGCGAGGGATCTAAATCTTCCGGCCATACGCACCACCCTAAATCCTTGCTGTTTTAGCTGGTTTTCAGCGATGTTTTCATATTTTACAAGCTTCTCCGCTTCTTCCCAAATTTGATTAAGTTGAGTATTTGTTAAATCATCAAAAGCCTCCATAGACTCTCTCATATTTTGTTCAAGAACTTGATGAGCTTCTATGGCATTATTTATAAAAATTGTTTCTTTATCTCCAATAAACATTCCCATATCTAGGTGAAACGTCCCCGGTTGCTCGACAATATGCACTTGATTGATGGATGCTAAACCTAAATCTTCAGCTATAAAAGCTTTAATTTCTTGATCTGATAACTCAACGCGAGCGGAGCTTCTTGTTGGATTTACAATCCAATTCCCATTTATACTTTTATTAATCCCCAAAGCTTGCATATCGTTAGCTAAAAGCTGACGATTCATTTCAATAAGATCTGCTCCGATGATAACATAAGGCAAGTTTTTAGAATCTTTTCCAACAAGAATATTCCCTCCCTCGAAAAAAGTCATAGTGGTCTGCAAACTGTCCATACTCTTTATATTTTGCACTAACGAGTCCAAAAGCTTTAGCTGCTCTCCACTAGCAGTAATTCTGCCCAAAAGAGGTATCTCAGGAGGATTAAAATCGGGATCATTAATAGCTTTTTTAACACGTTCTGTTCTGAGATTTAGATAATTCAAAGCTTGAATTTCTCTGGGCAGGGTTGCCCTAGGAAATAAAACTCTTGCTTGATTAGTGTCTTTATTGAATGTCATTAAACAAGGATCTTGCAGCCATAAAGTTGCCTCTTCATCTCCTTCAATTGCAATTACGTTGGCATCTAAATTGTCAGTCTGCGCGTGCCTACATGTTGGAGAATAAATTGCTATTTGAAATGGATCTGTTAACTCTTTAGCAACAGCATTAACAAAATACTCACAATTAGCAACTTGCCCTATTAACAATCCGTCAGCTTTTGTAAAATATTTAGAGCTTGGTAAAAAGGCAGGATTCTCCAACTGAAGTGAATGAGCAACAAAGTTAAAAAATTTACGGTCTTTTTCAATTTCCATAAACTTACTACATAATCTTAAAATTAAACTATAGTCACTCCAAGAAACATCTAACTCATGCTGTTCTCCGCCTGGGTCAAAATAAGATTTTTTCTTTAGTTCAATTCGCCCTGGAAAAGAGATCAATCGATCTAAAAGTCGATCTGTATTAATTGGTAATCCACCATTTTTTAATTTAAACCC
>CAZJSX010000017.1:5210-13436 GCA_964548845.1 uncultured bacterium
TGACTAATAATATATTGACTTACAGCACTTTCAACTCCTAACTCACTTACATAAACCAACAATAAGCTTTGCATTTGTTCTCTTGGAGAGCTTTGATCAGCAGCTATTTTTATAATTTTATCTAAAATATTTTTATGTTCTCCATTAGAGCAATCTAGACTTTTTATAATATGAAACATCAAAACAATTGCACTAGGACAAAGGTCTACAGCAAGCTGAACTACACCATTAGCTTCGATAATATTTTTGTAAACTATAGCGATACTTTTGGCTTCATTCAAAATCTCATAAATTATCAATTGATCATTTTCTTTGATTGATTGGCTCATCTTTAAAATATGAGCCATTGCCCATGGATCACCTAGCTCGACCATTTTTTTAAAAAGTACTCTGCCTCGATGATTTTCAATTATTGCATTAATATCATTTCCAATTTGAGCGATTAAAGAATTCAACTCTAAAACTAAACTTAAAGCGTCAACCTGGTCATCCAATTGATTTATAACCTCTTGGGCTTCATTATGAGCTGCTGCTTGGGTTTGCTCTTTATCAACAAAGATTTGTTCAGCAAAAACTTTCAAGATTTTTTTTGTTGTCTCTTTCAAACCAGTTAAGTCTTGGTAATTACGCTCCAAAATCTCTTTATCCCATTGCATTACAGTACTATGGATTGTTTTCTGAATTAAAGTTTCGTGGCTTTGAGATAGGGTTTTTTTATAGCGATAGCTATAGTTCATAATAGTTGCATATAAATTTTGAATGTGAAAGCGGGGATCAAATGGGGGGATTGACACAATATCTCCTTTAAATACAGCCATATTAAAAATAATGATTAATAACCAAATTATTTTTAAAGAACTTTTGTAGTTAATAAGACGTAGAAACCCCGCCGTCCATAAGATATGTTTTTGTTTTAGATAAAAAGACAATAAATTAGCTGAATAACATTAATAAATTGACAAAGCTCAGCTTATGAAGGCGTTCAATATGGCATTTATACTAGGTTCTAAATATATCTCAAACAATAGATGTTAAATCAAACTTTACTCCATCGACAGATCAGCTGAAATCACTTTTATAGTCACTTATCTTATTTTAAAAAGACCAGTAAAAGTTATTCCCCATCTCTACTAAATTTCTCAAAATAATATTTCTGATCAGGACTTAAGATTGTTGGCTTTTTCTCTGTATCTATTTTTGGTGTAAAGCGAGCTAGAAATTGTTTAAATGAGCAAACCTCTGCATTCAACAATTTAGCTTTCTGAAGTAATTTTTTATCATTTGAAATCACCGCACATTTGTGTCTTAAGCGGTGAACTTGCTCTAAAATGTAATCATCTGCACTTTGATTGTGGGAAGAATAGACCACTTCTACATTGCGATAGTCCACTCTGGAATAAGAATTCTTATCTTTGTAAGCATCAAAGACAATGACAAATTGGTAGGGCCGCTCTTTGGCTCTTTCAACAAAAAAGTCTAAGATCTCAGTTCTAGCAGACTCTAAATTTTTGGGGTCAATTTCTTGCAAGAACAAGAAATTGTACCCATCGATAAAGTAAATCAAGAATTTCCTAAATAGCTGCGAATAGAGGCTACTTTAAATAATTCTTCTTTAAATTTAAAAGTCTCATTCACTTTTTTTCCTCTCATTGCTTTGGCAAGCTGTGATTGGAATGAAAGAATCGATTTATCAGGATCAGCATCCCATGGACCTAAAATCGTGTAGTTTAATTTTTTCCCCGCATCATTGACCAATTCCACAACAGTTCCCACGCCGACTTTTTCTTCACTGATATCATCTGGTGATAAAATCCGCGCATGACTTAATTGTGAGGATAGCAATTTCATTTCTGATTGAAGTCTAGCTCTTTTTTCTTGAGCAAACTTATATTCAGAGTTTTCTCTCAAATCGCCATACGATCTAGCGATTTCGATTTCTTTGGCATTCTCAATGACTTCAACTGTTGCGATATGCTGAACTCTCTCTTGAATCTTTCTAAAACCTTCTTGAGTAGTCCAGATAATCTGATCTTCTTCTTCATTCTCAACAGTTGAGCTCTGAAGATTAGGATGAACCACTTTGGCAAGTGATTGGAAAACTTTAAAGTCGTGGCTATTGAAAATTTGACATTTGGTAATTAACAATAAAATCTCTCTGACAAATTCTATTGGTGAATCGACAATATTGTCTCTAAAGAGTTGAAAATTTTTCTTAGTGATCAACAAATGAATTTTCTTTGTTAGTTCATTGAACTGAGATTTATTTTCGATGTGATAAAGCAAAATGAAAAGTCCCTCTAAAAAGAGCCTTTTGCCATCAGCATCGGAGTAGAGCAAATCGTCTTCTGTTTGAACTTTTTGGAAATACCAAACAAAACACTCTGGGTACATTACCGGGTGCTCAATTAGTTTTTTAAGAGTTGCCTTAAGTAAAACTGCCTCATCAGGTCTCATTAATTCTTTAAGTACATAGTCTCTTAAAAAATGCTGAGGAATATTTAAAAATGTCTCAGAAAAAATGGGAGCCCAATCTTTACGATTTTTGCGAACCAGTTCAAGTAGCCTTTTCTTTAACGCGCTGACATGAAACGTATTCATGATATATTCAAAATCATCAGCATTTTGAACAATTTTAATGAGCGCTTGATCTAACTGATCGTTGAAAAATTCTTCTAAGAAGATATAAATTTCTAATTTTAGTAAGTCTTGGCTCTCTTCTAGATTATGCAAGAAATGCAATAGCTTTTCTCTAAAAAGAGATTTGAGATCTTCCTCTTTTAAAACTTCTGGGAAAGTTTTAACAAACTGATAGCTCTCTTGTAGAAACTGCTCTAGATCGTAATTTTTTTCTAACAATGCTTTAAAGCTATCGGCATGTGAAACGCTTTTATCGAGCAAAATGAAGGGTTTGTTAAGCGATTCTGGAGTTTGGATATGTGTATCTTTCTTAGCTTTAGAACGAACGTTTTGCCACCATTTAGTCCACTCATCAGCAGCGATGACCACTTCACACATTTCATTTTTGATCTCTTGCGCATTAAGTGGCCCTAAATCTGTTAGCATCATTTTAAAAATCTTTAAAGGGTCTTCTTTAGCCTCTTTTTCTAAAAGATCAGGATCACCAAATCTACGGGCTAGAAAATGATCTTCTGAAACAGGAACAAGCGTTGTGAAAGCATTTTTAAATGAGAGTTCTTTAACCCCAACCACATTTTCAAATTCAATAGCCAATTGCTCGCGAATGAGCGAGAGATCCATGATCTCTCCAACACCCCAACCGCTCGTGTGGTAGATAAATTTGCCTTTTGCCATGTGTGACAATAATTCAAAGTTTCGAATAGCACCTTGAAAATTATCCTTTTTTCGAAGGCCAACGAGTCTAATTTTTTCTTTAAAAGAATCGTCTTTGTCGTAGTTTTTCTCTAAATATGTGAGAGCAGTTTGAGCTAGTTTTTCTGAGTTAGTTGTTTGTAGATCGTAAATTAACTTTAGGATCTCCCCTTCTTTTTCAGGCTCATCGAGGCGGTCTAAAAGATCTAGACCCTCTTCTGCATAAGGACCGAAGTGAGTCCTAAATTCAGACTCTTTTACATTTTCTAAGATTTCACAAAGTTCAGCGACTTGTATTTCGTTATTTGAGCAGTATTCTTTCCATAGCTCTAAAAACCCAGGAAAATTTTGATTTTCGAGTTGAAGATTCATCTCATCCAAATACGTCATTATTTGTTCCTTGTCTTGAGGAGTTAAAGAGCCAACGACTTTATAAGATACCTCCTGCTTAGATTTAAAATCAAACAAAAGCTCATATTACTTGAAAATTTATCCTTGTACTCGTAAATAAAAATTTAAATATGAAAAACCCCCTAGTTCAAAACCACTATGAATGACCCAGAAAAAGAACAATTTATTTTAGAAGCGATTGAAAAAATCAAAGAATTGCGTCAAAAAATAGCGACTGCCAGGAAAAATAAGCAGCCTATTGAGCATATTATGAAAGATGTTCAAGATGAAATTCAAAGCATCAAAGATCAAGCGGGACTTATTTTTGAATCCACTACTTCTTCAGACCTCTCACCAGAAGAGCTCGAAGCTTATACACAAAACCCTTCAAATTTTTCTAAAGAAGACTGGACGCTTTTAGAAAATCTTAAATCTGAAACAGAAAAGTGCAAAAGAGAAATTATTAAGTCTAATGATCCAGAATCGATCGAAGATATTATAGGGAAGAACAAAGGCCCTGGCTTGAGAAAAAAGCCAAAGAAAAATTGGGGTTAATCCGAATCAAATTTAGAAAAGGATCTCAAAAGCGGGATATTTTTTTGAGTTTGGATAGTCATCTATAGAGATATGTTTTACTTTTGAAAAGCTTTTATCGCTTTTTAAATACTCGATAAATTGATCGCACTTCTTCTCAACACCTTGTATATAAATCTCTACCGACCCATCTGATAGGTTTCTAACACTTCCACCTATTTCTAATTTATCGGCATAGTGCTTAGCCATGGCTCTAAACCCGACTCCTTGAACCGCACCCTTAACTATGATGTGAAAAGTTTTAAAACTCATAAATTCGTTCGTTATTTTAAAAGATCTATGTGAGCTGCGTTGCCAACAACTCTGGCTTTCTTAAGGATAAGAGGAGATGCTCTATCTCTTCAATCGTAGAAACCTTGCTAATCAAGCCCCTAAAAGCCTTTGCCAATTCACCTTTTTGAATATACCAACATCCTATTCTTCGCATGTCTAAAATTGCTTTTTTCTCATGAGCATAAATTCGAGTCATGTGGTAGTGCTCAATTAACTGTTCTAAACAATATTCAAAAGGTCGTTCTAAAGGGTCTAGTCCTTGTTGAAGTCTCTGTATATCTTGGCAAATCCATGGCTGTCCAAAAGTCCCTCTGGCAACTAACGCTCCATCACACCCTGTAACATTAAGCATTTCAATAGCATCAGCAGGGGTAAAAATATCCCCATTACCAAACACTTTGATCTTGTTTGCTACCTTTTTAGCCTCTTTAATATAATCCCAATTCGCAGGCCCTTTATAAGCTTGCATACGGGTTCTACCATGAATAAAAATAGCAGAAGCCCCTGCTTGTTCAGCAATTTTAACTATTTGTGGAGCAACAATATGATCTTCATCCCAGCCCACCCGAATCTTAATCGTTACAGGGATTGAAACTGCGGCAACAATATTACTAACGATATCGCCTATTTTATTTGGATCTTTAAGTAATCCTGAACCGCTACCATCGCGAGTCACTTTATCAACTGGGCAACCACAATTTAAATCGATAATATCAAAACCTAATCCCTCAATAATTCTTGCGCAATCAGCAGCATACTCGACCTTGCTACCACAAATTTGAGCGCCGATCGGATGCATGTCTTGAGTGTAATCTAGAAGTCTGTAAGTATTTTGATCATTTCGTAAAAGGGCATCCATTTTGACCATTTCACAAAAAACAAGTCCTGGAGAGTATTTTTTAGCCATTTGTCTAAATGGAAAATCAGAACATCCCGCTAAGGGTGCATAAAAAATATTACTATCAAATGTGACATTTCCGATCGTTATTTTTGCCATTTTAATGAATCACACTAAATAAGATTTTTTCAGCTATTCTAAGAGCCAAGAAGGCCAGTAATGGACTTAAATCAATCATGCCAACTGGAGGGATCAATCGTCTGAAAACTTTAAGGTAAGGCTCTGTATAAAAATTAATAAATCGCATCACAGAAAATTGTTGAAAACTTGGGAACCATGCCCCCATAATGCGTGCAAAGAGCATCATGGTGTATGCCAGAAAAATAAAATGAATAACATGTCCTAAATTAGACATTTAGATGCCTCCTAAAAAATCGATTGGATTCAAAAACATTTTTGTTAGATTATTATAGTATGTTTTCGAAATTAATTCATTCTAAAGCTGTTGGATTTTCCTTAAAAGAAGATATCATTTCTTATGTTCTGGTCAGCTTCTATCAAAATAAAATTCGAATTCACCAAGCGAGCTCGTTCAATATCGAAAGTAAAGCCGCTTTACATAAATTTCAATCGTATTTAAAACTTTACCCAGCAGCGGTATGTCATCATCCGGGCTCTATCTTAATTAAAAATCTTCTCGATCAAAAAATTCCACAAAAAGATAAACAAAAAATTTTAAATTATCAAATGGAGTCGCTCTCTTTAAATGATTCTGTCATTTTTAATGAGCCCCATAATAATAATACTTTAGTTGCTATTAAAGAAAATTCTTTAAAAGAGCTCAAAGAAAAATTAGTAGCCCTAGAGCTTAAGCCTCAAAAAATAATCTTAAAGCCACTGGCGATTGCTTTTCTTGCAAATCTCGTAAAGAGTAATAGTGAAGCTAAAATCATTCTCTTTTTTAATCTCTCCTCTGTCGACTTTATATTCACGGATCAAAATCAACTCCAACACTCTTCAAGCTTTGATTTTGAGTTTCATACACCAGAACAAATAGCTTTAAAAATACTAAGGCTTGTCTTTTTGATTTCAGAATCCAAACCAATAACCAAACAAATTGAAATTTGTGGTCTTTTTGATCAACATCTTGAGATCGTCCAAATTTTACAAACTCATGTGGGTTATGAAATCCCAAAAAAAATCAACTCCTCTGTTGATCCACAGTATAGCTGCTATTTAACAGAGATTGGTTTGGCTTTGAATGTTTTAAACTCAACAGAAGAGGGATTGAGTAAGATAAACACTATAGATTTATATCAAGTCTTTCGCAAAAGGATTAAAGTTCACTTATTACTCATTGGCACAACTGCGCTACTTTGTGTCTTATTCTGGCAAATGAAGTTTAATCAGATTAAAAACTCTAACCAACAGCTCCTCGTACAAAATCTAGCAATACTCGGACTCAATGAAGAAAAACCTTTAAAGTTTTCATTTGATCAATTAACCAAATTGAAAAATAAGATCGGGGAAATCCAAAAAAAATATCCCCCATTTTCTTATCAAGCCGATGTTCCAACTGTCAGTGAAATCCTTTTATATCTATCAGAGTTAAACCAAAATCTCCATCTTAAGGAAAATGCTTCATCCTTTATCATTGAAGATTTCAAGTATAATTTAGTTTCTTTCCCAACAATTAAAAGCCCTAATATCCCCTATAAAGTTCAGGTAACTTTTTCTTTCTCAACAGACTCTTCTTTGACAGCAAGAAAAATTCATGAAAGTCTTTTAAAAGCTAAATCCATTATTGACACGGGTAAAAAAGTAGATTGGAGTTATCAAAACAACTGCTATAAAGTATCTTTTTATTTGAAAAATCTCTCTCCACCTAAATTATATGATTAAAAAACTGATTCTCTTTCACCTCGTCTTAATCACGCCACTTATTTTGTATAACCTTTTTTGTTGGAATAAATTCGAAAAATTTAAAGACAACCACAACTCTTTAGTACAATTTCAAAATCAAATCCGCTACTTGAAATATATTCAAAATAAAAACATGCAAGCTGTTGCCTTATACTCTCAAAATGATCCTCAATATCTCTATAATCAAATTGAAACTTTTCCTCTCTCTTATGATCAAAAAAAAATTCAGTTCCTTGAATCGAATTTAACAGAGAATTCATTTTATAATGAAAGAGGTCAAACCATGACTCAATCTGTGCAGGTCGATTTAAAAGACCTCAAATTACTACTAGAAAAAATCGAAGGGAAAATGAGCTCCAATACTTTTTCTCCACCACATCTCATCATTCAGGAATTCTCTCTTAAAAAAAATAAGAATCAAGAAAATATCCTCTATGATCTAAACTTTAAATTAATCAAGAAAGACTACCCCAAAAAATCATGAGACTATTTGTACTTTTCATTTTTATTATCTCTCTATGTTGCAGCTGCGGCCAAAAGCAAAGCACTTTAACTAAGGTTAGATTAACTAATCAAAAAGGTTTTACAGAAACTTTAACGCAAAAAGAAAGACTCAAAGAATTTGAAAACGAAGACTCTTTACTTCAACAACCTCATAAAAAAGTGGTCCGTATATTCCAAAAAGGTGAAGAAAAGAACACCATTATCACTACCTATCATCCCAATGGACATATTTTTCAAAGGTTGGAGTGTTTAGGTCAACAGGCACGAGGAGACTACAAAGAATGGCATCCTAATGGTGTATTGAAAATTCAAGCTCATATCCTCAATGGTATTCCAGATATCGATCCCTCAGGGCAAAACTCCTGGATTTTTGA
>CAZJSX010000018.1:0-13350 GCA_964548845.1 uncultured bacterium
AGGCCCTTTGCTTGTTTTAGCAGGTGCAGGATCTGGAAAAACACGTGTCATAACTAATCGCATTCTTAGACTTCTAGAAAAAGGATTTTCAGCAAATCAAATCCTAGCTGTGACTTTCACCAATAAAGCAGCGGCAGAAATGCGAGAAAGAGTTGCTCATCAAACATCAAATCCCCCTTTAATTTGCACTTTTCACAGTCTAGGCGTCCGTATTTTAAGAGAATCCATTGAGCATTTGGGGTATCAAAAAAACTTTGTCATCTATGATGAAGAAGATGCCATAAAAATACTTAAGAACTGTTTGAAAGAGCTTAATGTTGATGAAAAAGCAGCAAGCCCTAAAGCTTTTAAACATATTATCTCTCAGGCTAAAAATCAGCTTAAAGAGCCCGTGGCAGACTCCAATTCTATTGTGGGACAAATAGCTCCTCAAGTGTTTAAACTGTATCAAGAAAAACTCTTTGAATCCTCAGCTGTTGATTTTGATGATCTCCTTTTTTTACCTGTTAGGCTTTTTAAAGAATGTCCTGAGGTTTTAAAAACTTATCAAAAACGGTGGCAACATTTGCTCGTTGATGAATATCAAGATACGAACCATGCCCAGTATGAACTGGCCTCTTTATTAGTTGCCGATCATCACAATTTTTTTGTAGTAGGTGATCCCGATCAGTCGATCTATACTTGGCGCGGTGCCAATATTCAAAACATCTTAAATTTTGAAAAAGATTGGGGCAAAGCTAAAATCATCAGATTAGAGCAAAACTATCGCAGTACCTGTAATATCTTAGAAGCCGCCAACCATTTAATTGAAAATAACGAAAATCGCTTTAAGAAAAACTTGTGGAGTAACTTAGGTGAAGGTGAAAAAATTTACATCTATCAAGCCCACAGTGAAAGAGATGAAGCGACTTTCATTATTGATAGATTGCTGCAAGTTAAGCGCAAAAATCAGATTAACTTTAAAGATATGGTTATTTTCTACCGAACCAACGCTCAATCTAGACCTTTCGAAGACGAGCTTTTAAGACGAAATATTGCCTATGATATGGTTGGAGGAATGTCCTTTTACCAACGAAGAGAGATTAAAGATGTTTTAGCTTATCTAAGACTTATCGAAAATCCAGCGGACATCGTCTCTTTTTTAAGAGCCATCAACCTTCCTAAAAGAGGATTGGGAGAGGCAACTCTTGCCAAGCTTATTTCATTTGCCAATGAAAATCATTGGCCTATTTTTGCTACTTGTCAAAAAGTAGTCGATAATCGGCAATTGCTTCATCTTACTCCTAAGCAATATGAAGGCTTGCAAGATTTTATTAATTTGATCGCGAGTCTCAAAAAATTAAGCACACAAGTCCCTCTTCATGAGCTGGTTTATCAAACTATTCAACAATCTGGCTACTTAAATTTTATTAAATTAGAGCCCGATACTTTAGAAGATCGCAAAGCCAACATCGATGAATTAGTGGGGAAAGCCATTGAATGGGAGGATTTGAATCCCAATGTCACTCTATCTGATTTTTTGGCTGATCTGACTTTAAATACCACACAAAATGAAAAGGAATCTAGCGACAAACTGGTTTTAATGTCTTTGCATAATGGCAAAGGGCTTGAATTTCACACTGTGTTTATTGCTGGCATGGAAGAGACTCTATTTCCTCATATCAATTGCATTGACTCAGCAGATGGGATCGAAGAAGAGCGCAGACTTTGTTATGTCGGAATGACAAGAGCTAAAAGAGCCCTTTATTTAACATACACTTTAAATCGATTTATTTGGGGTGCTGCAAGAGGTATGCGACCTTCTCGTTTTTTAAGAGAAATTCCACCGCAGTATGTCCAAAAAGTTTCTGCAAACTCTTATGAACCCTCTTATTCTTCTAAACCATCTATGGTCACCAAAAGACCATTAGAGATTCCATCAGAGAAATCATCCGAGTTCAATGCTGGTGATGTTGTCATGCATTATGATTTTGGAGTTGGAAAGATTCTCAAAGTGAAAGAATCTTCTTTAGGTGTCACCTATGAGATCTCTTTTCAAAATGATGGAAGCACGAAAACCCTACTCGGCAAATATGCCAAACTCAATAAGCTAAAATAAATCTCTATTTTTTGAAATAAGCTTGCCAAATCACTTGCCAGCGAAGCTCTGTGGGGAGTTGATTATCAATATACTCTTTTATTTCTCGCTCTGAACTTTTACCAAAAAGCTCAATTTCGACATCTGTCAAACGGAGCATGACAGCCAATGACAAATGGGACTGAATAAGCATTTGTTTTATTTTTCTTTGACATCGATAAAAACTAATGTAATTTTTAGTCACATCTATGGAGAGATAAAATAGGTAGAAAATGGGCAATACTTTGCCTATTTTCCATAAAAGGGGATGTGAAAATAAAAAAATATCACTCAAAAGAGAAGCAATGACTAAAAGGACTAAAATAGATCCTTGAAGTGAGGTTTTAAATAGAGGACCAAGCCATTTTCTTAATAGAGGAGAAAATTGGTAAGCTAAAATCTCTTCAAATTTTGAGCTGTCAAAACCAAGTCTTACAATATGACAGCATTCATGAGCAATAATCTCATCGCGATGATAAAAGTGTAAAAAGCGCTCATGATCTAAAAAATGAGTCTTCAATTGCATTTGAGCTTTGTCTACATTTGTTTCGACAAAGGCAGCTTCCCAAAACCTTAAGCCCTTATTATGATAGATGATTTCAACCCAGTTGGGATAAATATCAAATTTATTTTTAACCTTTTCAAAGGCCAAAAGGTGATTTTGATTTATAGCTGCTTGATCTAACTTTTGACATCTTTTTAAAAATAATTCTTCACTTTCACTGGGGTAAGGAAACAACCCTTTTTTATTATAGAAAAGAAATAAGGTGTTATCTATAGAGAATAAAGTCATTTTTTATCATTTAATTTAAATTTTATTCATTTATTTTAAAAGAAAGTGGATGAGAAAAAAAAGCACTTTCTATATTTTTAAGTGCCTTAAGTCTTTTCAGAATACTTATTTGCTTCAATTTAAAATAGGAAAGCATGAAAAAAGCGTTAATCATTGTAGAGTCTCCGACTAAAATTAAGACTCTTAAGAAATTTTTGGGTCAAAAATACGACATTGAATCCTCTGTTGGCCATATCCGCGATTTGCCCGCCAAAGCCTTTGGAATTGACCTTGAAAACAATTTTGAACCCTCTTATGCCATCCTCCCTGAGAAAAAAGCTGTTGTGGATAAGCTTAAAAAGGCCTGTAAAGAGGCTTCTATGGTTTATCTGGCGCCCGATCCGGACCGCGAAGGAGAGGCTATTGCCTGGCATTTATCCTGCTTACTTCCTAAAGGGACTCCGTTAAAAAGAATTACTTTTACATCGATCACTAAAAATGAGGTTATCAAGGCCTTAGAAAACCCTAGAGAGATTGATCATAGCTTAGTGGATGCTCAGCAAGCTCGTAGGCTGCTAGATCGAATTGTAGGGTACAAAATCTCTCCTATTCTCTCTAGACGCATTAGAAGAAAAATTACAAGCTCTCTGTCTGCTGGAAGAGTTCAATCGGTTGCTTTAAAATTTGTAGTGGATAGAGAAAAAGAAATTGATGCCTTTATTCCAGTTGAATATTGGAATATCAAAGCTCAGTTAAATAACTCATCAGACAGCTTTGAAGCTTATCTTTTCTCTGTAGATGGCAAAAAAGTCACTAAAGAGAACGAGGGCGAGGATACCTTTCAAATTGGCGATCACGATACTGCGGAAAAAATTGTCACTGAATTAAAAAAATGTTCATATAAAATCACCTCGATTACAGCCAAAGAGAAAAAGCGCAACCCTGTTCCCCCATTTATCACATCAACTCTTCAACAAGAGGCCAGCAGGCACTACGGCTTTAACTCTGTTAAAACCATGAGCATTGCTCAAAGCCTTTACGAGGGGGTAGAGATTGGTGAAGATGGTAGCACTGGTTTAATCACCTATATGCGTACCGACTCAGTCAGAGTTGTTCCAGAAGTGATTCAAGAGGCTAGAACCTATATTGCTAAAAATTACGGCAAAGAAAATGTTCCTGAAAGTGCAAGAGCCTACACAACTAAGAAAAGTGCGCAAGATGCTCACGAAGCAATCAGACCCACACATTTAGAGTATCCTCCTGAAAAAATCAAAAAATATTTAGATAGAGAGCAATACTTACTCTATGATTTGATTTGGAAGCGTTTTGTAGCTTCTCAAATGGAGTCTGCTATTTACGACACTATCTCTTGTGATATAGAAGCGCCTAAGCGATTTATGCTCCGCACAACGGGATCTCGTTTAAAGTTCAAAGGGTTTTTAAATGTCTATGAAGAAAAAGTAGACGATGACGCTCAAAAAGAAGAAGATCGATTACTCCCAACTTTAAAAGAAGGGCAAAAACTTTCTTTAGAAGATCTTTTATTCGAACAGTCTTTTACAAGACCCCCTCCTCGCTATACTGAAGCTCTACTTGTCAAAGAACTAGAAAAATCAGGAATTGGTAGACCTTCTACATATGCTACCATTATGCGTAAAATTCAAAGTCGCGAATATACAGTGCGCGAGAAAAACAGACTGATTCCGACAGAGCTTGGTAAAGTCATTGCTCAAATGCTTGAGACGAACTTCAAACAAATTATGGACGTTAGCTTTACAGCAGATTTAGAAGATCAACTCGAGAGAGTCGCTAGTAATGAAAAAGATTGGAAAGTTCTTCTAAAAGAGTTTTGGGAGAAATTTGCTCCGTCAGTAGAACAAGCTGAAAAAGAGGCTTTCGTTCCTAAAATTTTAACAGAGACAGCTTGCCCTAAGTGCGGCGATAAGCTGATGAAAATTTGGGCCAAGAGTAAATACTTCTATGGATGCGCCAATTACCCAACCTGCGAATATACCGCTCCACTCGAGCAGTTCACTCTCAACAAAGAAGACTATGCTCCTGATTTTAATTGGGAACAAACATGTCCTAAGTGCAGTAAAGAGATGGTGATTCGCCAAGGAAAATTCGGTACATTTTTAGGATGTTCGGATTACCCTACTTGCAAAGGGATTGTCAACATTCCAAAAATAGGTGAAGAATTACCTAAAGCAGAAGATCTTCCTAAATGTCCAGCTGAAGGGTGTAATGGCAATATTACAGCTAGACGCTCAAGATTTGGTAAAATCTTTTTCTCATGCTCTACTTTTCCTGACTGCGATGTCATCGTTAATGATTTAGATGAATTACAAACCAAATATGTCAACTACCCAAGACAAGCGTATGTCAAAAAAGCCAAAACCTTTAAAAAAGGTGAAAAGTCTAAAGGTGGCAATAGCCCAATGAATCGAGAGCTGAAAGTTTCAGCTGACTTAGCCTCTATCATTGATGCTACAGAAGCAAGCCGTGGTCAAGTGATGAAAAAGATTTGGGTCTATATTAAAGAGCACAATTTGCAAGATGCCAAAAATAAACGGATGATCAATCCTGATGATAAGCTCGCCAAAATTTTTGGTAGCAATAAACCTATCGACATGTTTCAAATGACAAAATATTTAAGCGCCCATTTGAAATAATCAAATTTGTAAAATCTAAAAAACTCTACAAACAAAAAAACCATCTGAAGATTTTCTCTTCAGATGGTTTTTTAATTTCTTAGAATCTGTAATCTTTTAAGCTAAAATTACACAGACTCAGTAGTCGATCCTTTAGAACCTGTTACATATGCTGAATGAACAACTGTAGCAGCTACAGCAGCAGATAAACCTGCAACAATAATTTGTCTAACAGTTTGACCAATTTTACCATTTTGGTAGCTTGTATAAGCATTATAAGATGATTTACCAGCTAAATAAGTACCAGTAACAAATACAGTCAATGGCAACCAATTTTTATCGAAAGAAGCTGAAAAAGAATTGAAGTTCTCAGAAGCTTTTTCTGAAGTTGTGTTATAAGCTGAAGCGACATGTTCAGAAGCTGTCTCATAACCAGAAGAGATGGCATCTGCAACTTTTCCAGCAGCATTACCAGCAAATTCATAAGCTTGAGTCGTTTGAACATAATCTCTAGCACCTACAAACGTAGCATTTGCTTGAGCTCCAATCTCTGCACCTAATTTTGATAAAGACTCATAGCTTAGTTCTTTTTGAGCATAATCAATTGCAGCAAATGTTGCTTCTTTTGTAGCAGTAAAAGCTGAGTTAGCTTCTAATTTTAAAGTTTCAAAAGCACCTACTTCGTTGTTCATAACGCGGATATGCGCAATTTTGTCAGATACAACTTCAATTACATTATACGCGGTTGCGTTAACTTGTGATGCAAAACCAGAAGCATAATCTGATACTGTTGAGAAAAAACTTGATGTAGTATTACTAGCACTACTAGTAGTATTATTGAAAGTATTCGCATCTTGTAGTGGAATACTTGACGTACCGTTAACTGTTGACATAACTAACCCCCAAAAATTAATTTGTAATTTTACACTGTCAGCATCCCCCCAACAATTGCAGTTTACAAGTATTGCTGACAAAAAACTGATGTAATATAGCAATTTTAGCACGAATCGAGGTATTTTAACAATTAAAATAATCTTTATATATTCGCGAAAAGAGGCTAATAAACTATAATATTTTCCATTTAATTCAAAAAATATTTAATACTCTTTTCAATAAACTCTGCTAGTATCTCGCTTCATTCAAATTAAAAATTCAAATAGTAACTTTTTATTCTTATAGCTTTAGATTATAAAAATTTTATGAGAGCATGACCTCAATTTCTTGAAGTTTCTTCATTTCATCTCTTAATCTGGCAGCCTCTTCAAAATCTAATTGACTAGCCTTCTTTCTCATCTCTTTTTCTAGGATTTGTATTTTCTTTCTCACTTCTGCTAAATCTAAATGATGAGAAGATGGGCTCGGATTGACCTTTTCAAGCATTGAAATGGCCTCTTGTGGGAAACACTCTGTCAAATCTTTTTTTATCGTTTTAGGGGTAATGTGATGCTTCTTGTTATACTCCATTTGATGCTGCCTTCTTTTGACAGTAATATTGATCGTATTCTGTATGGAATTGGTGATCTTATCGGCATACATAATCACTCGCCCCTCACTATTTCTAGCAGCTCTTCCACACGTCTGCAATAGAGATGTTTCTGATCTTAAAAAGCCCTCTTTATCTGCATCTAAGATAGCAACGAGTGAAACTTCAGGGATATCTAACCCCTCTCTAAGCAAGTTAATTCCAATTAACACATCAAATCTTTTTGCTCTTAAATCTTGAATGATCTGAATTCTTTCTAGCGTATCAATATCAGAATGGAGATATTTGGCTTTTACTCCTAAATCAACTAAGTATTTTGCTAAATCTTCTGCTAGCCGTTTAGTCAAAGTTGTCACTAAAATTCTTCCCCCTTTAGCACTATGGGATTGAATTTCTGCCATACAATCATCAACTTGAGTTGATGCTGACCGCACTTCAATGGTAGGATCCAATAAACCAGTAGGCCTGATCACCTGCTCAACCACTTCTCCACCTGTTTCATTTAACTCCCAGGGACTTGGCGTTGCAGAGACATAAATCACCTGCTTGATTTTTTGATAAAATTCTTCAAATTTTAGTGGGCGGTTATCATAAGCTGATGGAAGTCTAAAACCAAATTCAACGAGCGATTTTTTACGCGCTAAGTCTCCGTGATACATCGCCCGAATTTGTGGCAATGTTTGATGGGACTCATCAATAAAAATTAAAAAGTTTTCAGGGAAATAATCGATGAGTGTTGGAGGAGAAGAACCTACTGTCCGATTTGAAAAATGCCTTGAATAGTTTTCTATCCCCTTACAAAAACCCATCTCTTTGATCATCTCTAAATCGTAATGAGTTCTTTGATTGATTCGCTCTTTTTCAAGATGTTTATTTTCTCTTTCAAAATCATCTAATCGATGCGAAAGCTCTTGTTTGATATTGGCCATCGCAGCTGCTCTGACATTTTCTGGTGTGACAAAGTGTGAGGCTGGGAAAATAACAATCTGCTTAATCTTTTTCTTAACCTGACCAGTTAAAGGGTCAATGATTGAGATTTGCTCAATCTCTTCTCCAAAACATTCTATTCTTAAAGCAATATCTTCTTCATAAGCTGGGAAAACTTCTATTACCTCACCGCGAACGCGAAAAACTCCCCGTTTAAAATCGTAGTCATTTCTTTTATAGTGAATAGCAATTAATGCATGTAAAAACTCTTCTCTTACAAGTTCTTTGCCTACCTCTAAATGAATATTCATTTGAGCATAATACTCTGGAACGCCCAAACCATAAATACACGAAACAGAGGCCACAATAATGACATCATTTCTCTCTAAAAGCGATCTTGTCGCATTTAATCTTAAGCGATCGATCCGATCATTAATTGCCATATCTTTTTCAATATAGGTATCTGTTCTGGCAATATAGGCTTCTGGCTGGTAGTAGTCATAATAAGAGACAAAATATTCCACAGCATTTTCAGGAAAAAATGTTTTAAATTCCTGGTAAAGTTGAGCAGCTAGCGTTTTATTGTGCGCCAGTATGAGCGCTGGCCTGTTTGTTTTAGCAATCACATGGGCCATGGTAAATGTTTTACCAGAGCCTGTAATTCCAAGTAGTACTTGTGATCTTTTGCCCTCGTCAAGTCCTTGGCACAATTTCTCAATGGCTTGAGGCTGATCGCCTTTGGGATTAAAAGAGGTTTTGAGCTCAAATTGATTCATATTCTAAAATGGGTGCTAAACTTTAAGTTTAGTATTGTCCCTTTTTTGCCTCAAAAAATAAACGGCTAAATTCGGTTATTTTTAAGTGATCAATTGGTCCACTAAAAACAATATCAATAAAGCCATAATTTTGAGTTTGATAAAAGTGGGCGGCAATATGCCCTTTATCGATGAGTTGAAAAATCGAAAACCCCTTCTCTTTAATGTGACTTCCAAAATAGGCGATATGACAAGCGCCGTAAGATTGGGCTGGAATTAATTTCAGAAGTTTTTCTAAATACTCACGAATTACCGGCTCTGAATTGATCAAATCATTAGAACATTCTTCTAAAACAATCTTACAATGATTGATCTTAAAATTTTTTAGTAGTTTTGCTTTATTTGGTGTTGTACTAGTCACTGGCCTATCTATTTTTCTAAATGTGCTCTTGTCATCCAGGCAATTTTTTCATATTCGCGTAAAAGTTCTGTAAAAAAGTCTGAAGTTCCCACATCATGATCTTGTTCCATGGCAATATCAACACCTTCTCTTAAACTTCTGATAATCGACTCTTGGTCTGTGAGCAGATTTTGCAGCATCTCTTTATCTGAGAGTCTGGTCCCATAATATTCTTTTAAGTCCGAAAGTTCGATAAACTCTTTCATCGATCCTGGTGCATCATGTCCTAAAATTCGGATGTGCTCAGCCACCATATCGACCCATTCTGCATATTGGGTATAATGGGCTTCAAAAAGCTTGTGTAGAGAATTAAAGTGCACCCCTCTCACATTCCAGTGAAAGTTTAGCGTTTTGATATAAATGACCATTTGGTCAGCTAAAATTTTTTTTAATAATGCGACCGAATGCTTAATGCCTGTTTTTTCAATACCTATTTTAGGATCCATTTTATTCTCCTTGTCGCTCTCGCGCTGTGCGTGAAATTTTATTCCAAGTCCCTGATATTCCCATCAGACTCTTCATTTGCTTTATATTTTCTTTGGCAATTTCCTGCATCTTTAAAGTCCCATGATAGATCACATCTTCGATATATCCCTTATCATTAAGGACTTTCTCTCTCTTTTCGCGAATTGGTTCTAAGAAGTTATTTAAAGCCACAATGAGCTTATCTTTAACTTCTACATCAGAAACAGTCCCTTTCTGATAACGCTCTTTTAAATCTTTAACTTCTTCAACCTTAGGATTAAACCACTGATGGTAGATAAATACAGGATTACCTTCTACCTCTCCTGGGATATGTGCATGTATCCGATTGGGATCAGTATACATTCTTTTCACTTTACTTATGACTTCCTCGGCACTGTCAGATAAGAAAATAGCATTATTAAGCGACTTGCTCATTTTAGCCTTGCCATCTGTTCCAATTAAGCTTGGGCAATCGCCAATTAAAGCTTCTGGAAGATTAAAAAACTCTCCATATAAAGAGTTAAATCTTCTGGCAATTAACCTTGTAATTTCAATATGAGCTTCATTGTCTTTGCCAATCGGCACAAGATCTGCCTTTGGCATTAAAATGTCAGCTGCCTGTAATACGGGATAATTAAATAGACCAATCGGAATACTCTCTTCATCAATAGAGGCCGCTTTGGCCATATCTTTAATACTGGGCAATCCCATCAAACGATTTAAAGAGATCAACATCTGAAAATATAAGTTCATCTCGGTGACAACAGGAATAGCTGACTGCAAGTAGATAGTGGATTGATTAGGGTCGATCCCGCAAGCCAGGTAATCTGCAACCATGTCATGGACATGCCCTCTCATTGCTAAAATATGCTCTTTTTGAGGCTTGGTTGTTAAAACATGCAAATCAGCAATTATAAAATAGCAATCATAGCTCTTTTGAAGCTCCACTCTATTTTTTAATGAGCCCAAGTAATGCCCTAAATGCAATTTCCCAGTAGGGCGATCTCCGGTTAAAATCCGTTTCCGATGAGGACTTGTCATAAAAATTACCTTTTTAAGGGGATTTTAATTTTAAATAGGACTTATGGGCAAGTATTTAGGTGAAAATAAAAAAGAGGAAACTCTTTATCTGTTTATAAACAAGCTTAATTCCCCAAACTAACTACTACCAGCCTTTTAAATAGTTTAAAAATGGCATTAAATAAACTTTTGCTTTCCTAAAAATATATTAATCCAGTTATAACAAAAATTTAATTTAACTATTTTAAATTTCTTAACATTAGGTGATGAAATGAAGATAACCAAATTAGCGCTAATTGTAGCTGCTATTTTCTCATTGAATGTATTTGCTAAAGATCAAGCTTCAGCAACTACAACTAAAACTACAACTAAGACAAAACAACAGTACAAAGATATGAAATGCTATGGCCCTCTAGGCTGGGGGTTTGATGTAGGTGGACAATACACATGGATGTCTCTCGATCCTGACTTTAATGGAAGCACAGGTGGTGCAACTATTAAAATCACTTATCAAAAACCAAAGTTTGTTTATGGGCAAATGCGCACTGTATTCAATGCGGGTACTATCAATGGGACAGCTTCTTTTTTAACTGATGTAACAAGTAACGACAATGAATACTATTTAGAATTCGTCGGCGGCTATGCATTTTCAGCAGGAAATCATTGTTTATTAACGCCATATGGCGGTCTTGGAATGGACTTTTTAAACAACCGCAATAAACTTTTATTTGCGTTCCCAGATGTAAACCTAAACTTTCAAAGCTACTATGCGATTTTTGGACTTGAATTTCGCTATTCGCTTCAAAAGTGGTACTTTAGCATCCAAGCTGAAGGATTACCAATTTATCAGCAATACGTGACAATCAGTGGAACAAACGGTTTCTCTTGGAAGTTAAATGAAAATGTTGGAACTGCTGTACGTCTCTCTTTTGCTAGAGAACTTGCAAAACATTTTTGGTTAGAGTTAACTCCTTACTACAAATATTTTCCAATTGGAGACAACCACCTCTTTGGTTCTGCAGATTTAAGATGGAATCAAGTGGGCGCTGTTTTAACACTCCGCTACTTTATCTAATCTAGCAGTCATCGACTTACATAGCTTGTTGCCAAGAACTTTTAGTTCAAAACAACAAGCTATTTTTTTATCACTTTCCAAATCAAAAAGATAAATTTTTCTTATAATTTAGGTAGATCTGCGAGCATTTTGACCTTGCTGAAAAAAGCAAACTTTAATTTAACTAGACATTTGATAATTACTGTAAATTGAACTAACGAAAAGTTTTATGTCTAATTATAAAAAAAAAGAAATTATATTTAAAAGATTAGATCAAGTCGACAAACAAGAGATTATCGCGCTAATGAATAATCCCTTAGTCAGACGTCAGCTACCTCTTGCGAAAAAAGCTTTTGATGACACTGAATATGCAAACTTCATTAAAACTAAAAATAATCTGTGGGAAGAACATGGCTATGGACCATGGGCTTTTTTTGTGAATAAGAAATTTGTAGGCTGGGGAGGCTTACAATTTGAGCAAGGGGATCCTGATTTAGCTTTAATACTTCATCCTAATTATTGGGGAATAGGAAAACTTATCTATGAATGCATCATTGATCGCGCTTTTAATGAAATGGGCTTTGATTCCATAACAATACTACTACCAACTTCTAGAAAACACAGCAAAGCTCTCTTGCGATTAGATTTTAAACCTGACGGTTTCACTACAATCGATGGGGAATCGTTTATTCGTTTTAGATTAACTAAAAAACATACTAAAACCAATTAATTATCTTTTATGAAGCAGGCTTAAGAGTAAGCAAATGTTTTGCTGAACCGGGCATAAAAGGCCTTGGAGTTCCTTCTACCCACGACCGATGCTGACTTCGATAATGCTTGGAGAGGGGATGCCCACTTTGACCACAAGGAACATTCATAATCCCATTTTTTTCATCGCCAGGTGAAATAACCATTCGAACAGAGGCTCCAACAGAAGGCCCAGAAACTTTAGGTACAAAATAGTCTCCCCCTATTGAATTTTTAGGCATGTCTATTAAAAAACTACTAAATGAAATAGCCCGACTTAATGGATGTTGGATAGAAGCCATATTGAACTTTCCCCATACATCTCCGTTCAATAGAGATTTTGCATTGTCTTCTAATAATTCATCTATTATTGCAACGAATCTATCTTCCCACTTTCTTCCTGTTTGATCGACTAAATAAGCTGGCTTTTGAACAGCCATCTGGTAAACAGAATCTTCAAAGTCAATAAGGCTAAAATTTAAATCAGGACACTTGTTCAAACATGGCGACATAACAGTCGTTAGAATATTTGCTGCGACTTTTTCTCGAAATGCTCTTATCCAAAAATAACCTTTAGAAGAAGCACTACAATGGTGATCCCATTGACCTAAGATCAAAGCTAATTGTCTATGTTTCAATTTATTAAAGTCTAATGAACTTTTTAACAACTCAAACCAACGATTAAAAAAAATTGCTTCGTCATCTAATTGTATAGAATACATATCTTCAATTGTAAACTTGCTTTTTGAAAAAAGGCGCTGCTTAATTTGATATGCCCGAATTGAATTTAAATAATCTCTTCCCCATGTGGGGTTATCTATTACTCGATTATTGGCAGTCCAAAGTCGACTTTGAGGCGGATCAATAATAAATGGATAATCAGTCTTTTGAGACATGCCT
>CAZJSX010000019.1:0-13033 GCA_964548845.1 uncultured bacterium
TTATTGATATCGACATATCGGCGGATCACGCTAGCCTTCTCTAAATCTGCCTCACTTAGGTTTTGCTTACATAGATCGTTAAACTCTTGAAAAGGGATCTCAGGAGGGTTCCCAAGATTCAAAGAAAAAGGAAGGAGGCTGGCCAAAAAATAATAACGTGACACCTATCTTAAACCTCTTAAATCTTTTTAAACAAAATCTCTCTGAAAGAGTCCCTTAAAAAGGAACCAAAAAGGTCTTTTAATGACTGACTGGAAATATCCACACTTATTTTTTTATCTAAAATTTTAATTGAAGCCCCATGAGGTATGTTCTCTAGTTTAATTTCGCCTTTTTTTAGCCTCTCTGCAATTTTCCCAACTAAATGAGAGCTGATGGACTCTACATCGACGTGCTGAGCAACTGCAATGCTTAAATTGGCTTCTAAGCCCTCTTTAGTGATCGCAGTGATCACTGCAGCAACCAACTTGCCCACAATTTCTTTATCGGCTAAGAGATGGTCGGAAACTTTTTCGATCTCCGTACTAAATAACTGATTATCCACTTGCTGCTTAAGCAATTCAAAACACTGTTTTGCAGCCAGTTCTAGTGAGTTTTGGAAAAGGCGATTTTCTTGGTCGATTTTAGCTTGTGTGGCTTTTAGAATTTGTTTGGCTTCTTCCTGAGCATTCTCAATAATTTTATGCCCTTCGATTTTAGCATTCTCAATAATTTCTTGAGCTTGGCCTTGAGCAGGCTCTAGGGTTTCTTTACGCAAGATTTCACAGATCTCACCCAGCTTGTGTTTTCCTTTCTCAAGTGCTTCCATTTTTGACTCCGCTCTACTTTGTTATTAAAAATGCCAGAAATTATCAACTACCTTCTTAAATTCTTCAATAAAAAAAATACCCAAAAAAGCTAGCCAACAGTTTTAACAAGCCAACGAATTTTTTTAAAGTGAGATTATAGACTTATCTTCCTTTTTGGGCTCCCATTCATTTTGATATTGTACCTATATCATTTTTTTTGGTTAAAGTTAAATTTATATCGCTTACTATTGATTGAAAAAATTTCTCGCTCTTTATAAACTAATCCAAAAACCGGTAAGATATGGAAAACCCAGAAAAATCACAATATAACTTAGAATTTAAATGCAGCGGCTGCTCATCTGCAGTCCATTTTTCTGTTTTAGATCACCAAAGTCTCTCTAAGACATTGACTTGTGAAAAATGTGAAAAAAAATTTGTTTTAGGAGCTCAGATTTTAGAGCAATTAAAGCAATTTGAGGCTTTATGCAGTCAAATTCAACTTTCTAAAAGTATTTTTGGACAAGCAGCGATTGCAATTGACGTTGGGCCCCATCAAGTGAAAATCCCTTTTCAGTTATTACTAACTCGTTTAAGCTCTGTGCTTGAACTGAATGTGGGTGGAGAAAAAACTACAATTGCCTTTCGCATTGATACACTTAAGGCTCTCCCGTCTAAGATAGAAGCTCCATCTTAGATTTTAAGAGATGCATTTTTAAAAAAATAACAATCTGTATAATATCAATATAAGCCAATCAGTATATAAAGGGGTCAGAATATGACAAATCAACTTGAAAGTTTAAAGACCATGACAACAGTAGTTGCTGATACTGGTGATATCAACTCTATCAAACAGTTTCAACCCACAGACGCCACAACTAACCCCTCTCTAATCTTTAAAGCCGCCACCGAGCAAACTGAATACTTTGATTTAGTCAAAGACGCCATGGAGTATGGAAAAAGAAAAGGAGCTAACTTTACAGAGCAAAAACCTCATATCATAGATAAGCTCATGGTTAATTTTGGCTGCGAAATTTTAAAAATCGTCCCAAGACGAGTTTCAACTGAAGTTGACGCCAGGCTCTCATTTGATATTGAAGGTAGTGTTAATAAAGCTAGAGTCTTAATTGCTCTCTATAAAGAAAGAGGAATCGATAAAAACAGAATCCTCATTAAATTGGCATCTACTTGGGAAGGAATCAAAGCTGCTGAAATTTTAGAAAAAGAAGGGATTCACTGTAACATGACCCTACTTTTTTGCTTGCCACAAGCCATTGCTGCTGCAGAAGCTGGCGCCACTTTAATATCCCCTTTCGTTGGCCGTATTTTAGATTGGTATAAAGCTCACGATAAAGTAGACGGATACCCTGCTGATAAAGATCCAGGGGTGAAATCAGTCACTGAAATTTACAACTACTACAAAAAATTTGGCTATAAAACTGAGATTATGGGTGCAAGCTTTAGAAATAGCGGTGAAATTTTAGAGCTGGCTGGCTGCGATTTACTCACGATCGCCCCTGAATATTTAAAAGAACTTCAAGATGCCCAAGGCACTATTCCACAAAAACTACATCCTGATACGGCTCAAAAGCTTGATCTTCATAAGCTTCATTATGACGAAAAAAGCTTTAGATTTGCATTGAATGATAATGCCATGGCCACAGAAAAACTCTCTGAAGGAATTCGAAAGTTTAGCGCTGATTTAATTAAACTTGAGAAATTTATTTTTCAAAAAATGTCACCTTAATGATTGATTTTTCAAATATTAGACGGGAGTTTTCAACAAACTCCCATCCCATAGAACTCAAAGATTTTATTGAAAATCCATTAGAGCAATGTGCCCTTTGGCTTGAGCAAGTGCAAGCTGAAAAACTATTAGATGGCAACGCCATGACCTTATCAACTTCTACACTGAAAGGCGACGTTTCCTCTAGAGTCGTTTTACTCAAGTATTTGACAAGACAAGGGTTTATCTTTTTTACCAATTACAATAGCCGAAAAGCCCTAGATATCGCAGAAAATCCAAAAGTTTCTTTAAACTTTTACTGGCCCACTTTGAATCGACAAATCATCGTATACGGGACTGCTGAGAAAATTTCTTATACCGAGTCCAAGAAGTATTTTGATGCAAGACCCAGAATGAATCAATTGATAGCTAGCGTCTCTAAGCAAGATCAAGTGATTGAGTCCACAGATGAAATTTTAAAACAAATTGAAATCTTAGATCAAAAATTTAAAGATCAACCCCTGCCCCTGCCTAATGATTGGGGTGGTTTTATTGTAAAACCTACAAGGTGTGAATTTTGGCAAGGTGGCGTGGGACGGCTAAATTTAAGATTTTGCTATACTCAAAAAAATCAGCATTGGATGATCAAACAACTCTCACCTTAAAAACTTTTTCTTTTTTTTAAAAAAGCAAACTAACCACAAAAGTCTGTTACTAAACTAACAGTTTTAAGCTAATCACTTACATCTAGATAGTTTTTTGTATTTAGCAATACAACATAAAACAATCCCATTTATAAAAATTTACAAACTTTTAAATACTTTTAAATACCCTGTTAAGCCTCAACTTTACTGTAAAGCACTTGTAGTAGATGATTAATCATTTTTTCTCCATCGCGACCTTGAACCAAATTGCTTAGATAAGCAAGTGCATCTTCGCTAGTTGCAAAGCTACTTTTTTTAGACATTTCCTTTTTTAAAAAATTTAGATATCTCTTTTGATCTTCATCAGAAAGAATAAATTGATTATTAGTATCTAGATTATGAGCTACATTACTCCAATTTTGTTCCGCAACTTCTTTTACAAAATTGCGATAAGCTTTCATGACTCTAGCCTGAAGAATGTACAGATTGCTTTCCTTCATTTTTGCATAACAACTTCTAAAAACTCGAAGCGCTTTTAGTGAAAATTCTTTAGAAGTTAGTTTTGTAAGGAGATGGTGCTCTTTAATGAAAAAATAAAGACTATAGTTCCAGTTGTAGGTCAATTTCGCTAAATTAACTGATGTAAAAATTTTAGCTAATTCAGAATCAATTTTTAATGACTTATAGAAGTTCATTAATATTTCATGATCTTCTAATACAATTAAAAAAGAATCAAAAGTACTAAACAAATAAGTCCATGCTTGTAATAACTGGAATTGATGTAGTGTTTCTGGCCCATTTAGAAGTTCATTAATTTGCTTAAAATAATCTTTCAATTCTAAAATTGAGTGCTCTTTAAAGTATTTTTTTAATGCACCCGGCTTAAGCTCTTTGTGCCCGGTACGTTTGAGGTCAGAAGTAAGAGTATAATCCCAGGTAATTTCTTCTCCTGGAGCGATGTCTTTTACTGCAACCAAAAAACTCCTTTCCGGCAAACCTTCTAAATTTAAAATTTCTATATTCATAGCATTTGGGAATGCATCATTTGTCATCGAACCAACACTGCGATAACGCTGTGCGTCAATTTGCGCTAACCGATACGGAGAAGTAGTATTATCGTTTTTTGAAACGATAGACCCCAAATATTCAGTAATTATTGTATTTTTCCCAATCGGGCTATCAGCATATACCCCACACATCGTTATATTTATGGGGTTACCTATGTCATTTTTAGCTACCCTTTCAATGCGCAATGACGGCGGATTTTGCTTATATTTTTGATAGGATTGATACCACGAAGATGCAACTTGAACTACCGGATTTGAATTTGCTGAACCCCATTGCTCTACTAGTTGCTGGCGACTAACAACCATTTCATTAATTAGATTGACTGAACTTGGGAAACATTGTTGATCATATAATACATTTGTAACATGCTCATGACCAGTTATTCGACGGGTAAATCGCTGAATCAACTCAACACTTAATTTATCATTGTTAACTAAGCTTGGATTAGCTCCATGTGCAATTAATAATTCGGACATTTCTGAATCACCTGTAATGTGCGCATGATGAACAGGAGTATATTTTTTGTAATCAGTTTCATTTGGATTTGCCCCATTCGCTAGCAACAGTTTTGCTACTATTAAATTACCTTTCATTACTGCTATGTGCAAGGGAGTGAGAAGAAAATCTGTAAATTTGTTATTAATCTTTTCTTTGCAAGATGTAATTAGCTCAGCAACTTCTGAAAGGTCGAAAATACTACTTTGTGGAGCTGTACGAATTACTTCACCTAAATTGGAACATTTATGTTTAAACCATGACCAATCTGATGAATCCCACAAAAACTTAGAGTATAAAGTTTGGCTTGAAGAAATTGTACTAACAGCAGGTTGAAAATTTGAGTTTTGATAAATCGATAAGACAGTCATATTTTAGTCCATTTATAAAAGTATTATATATTTTTAGATAAAAGAATAAAACTATGCGCTGAAATAATCAACTATTTAATAAATTAAATAAATTACTTAACTCACGCTTGTAAACTGTAAAGTTTTGATTTCACAAGTTGATATGCCACAAATATCATTTTGATCTAAACTTTTTGATTTCAATGGAGTCATTTACTTAAATGAACTTTTAGTTCTGTAATTTTGTGAAACAATTGATAGATATAATTTAACTCTACAAAAAAATTATATTAGCTAATGACCTTCTTAAATCTTTCTTATCTAGAATTTGATGTATCAAAATAGTTTGTCAAAAAAAAAGACACCTCATCAACGATGAGATGTCTTTTATAAAAGCTTAGAATTTATTCCAACTTACTCTGCAAAGTCGAACACAAGTTCTTCTTCAAATTCACGGACTACAAAGTCTTTAACGCGCTTATGGTAGTTAAAGCCTGTACCACCTGGAATAATGTGTCCAATAATGATGTTCTCTTTAAAGCCCATTAAGTAGTCAGTTTTAGCTTCACAAGCAGCTTCTGCTAAGATACGAGTTGTATCTTGGAACGATGCTGCTGACAAGAACGACTCTGTTCCCAATGAGGCTTTTGTAATACCTAATAGGATTGGGAAAGCTTGAGCCGGTTTTCCACCTTCATCGACCACTTTTTTGTTCTCGATATGGAACTCTTTCTTATTAACATCTTCACCGTATAAGAAGATTGTATCACCTGGATCGCTAATGCGAACTTTACGTAGCATTTGACGAACGATAATCTCAATGTGCTTATCGTTAATATCAACACCCTGTAAGCGATAAACTTCTTGTACTTGGTTCACTAAGTATTTTTGAAGTTCGCGAACACCGCAAATATCTAGGATTTCGTGTGGAACAACTAGACCATCAGTAAGCTGCTGACCTTTGACCACAAAATCACCTTTTTGGATAATTAAGTGTTTCGTTAATGGAATTAAATGTTCTTCTTCCATCATCGTGATTTCATCGCGAACAATCACAATTCTCTTATTTTTTTGAACACCTTTAAAGTCAATCACACCGTCAAGTTTAGCAATTTCAGCCGCAATTTTTGGCTTTCTTGCTTCAAATAACTCGGCAACGCGCGGTAGACCACCGGTAATATCCTTCGTCTTAATGGCCCCTCTAGGGATACGTGCAAGTATCGCACCAGCTGGAACATAATGACCTTCATGAACAGAGATAATCGCAGAAGCGGCTAATGAATATGTACCAATCAATTCTTTGAAATGCTCATCATGATAGATGGCAATCTCTGGATGTAATTCACCGCGATGTTGTTTCACAACAAGCTCGACCTGACCTGTTTTCTTGTTCACGTCTTTCTCAGTAGAAAGTCCTTCTACTAAGTCTTCGAATTTGACATAACCTGGGCGATCGCAAATAATTGGGACGTTGTGTTGTTCCCACTCTGCAATCTTCATTCCTTTTTGAACTTTCTCACCGTCTAAAATCAAAATTTTTGATCCAAGCTCTAGAGGGAAAGTTTGCTGAGGTTCAATAGATTTTGTTTTCAACAAGTCTTTGTATTCTTGTAGTGAGCGATTTTCATCTTTCACAACGTGAATCATACCGTTTTTATTAAGAACTAGGATGTCCCCATCTTTGTTTTTAACTGTTCTGACTTCTTCGTAAACAATGATACCATCTTTGTCAGCTAGTAACTCTGGAGTTGAACTTGCAGACGCAATACCACCCAAGTGGAACGTTCTCATCGTCAACTGTGTTCCCGGTTCACCGATCGACTGAGCTGCGATAATACCGACAGCTTCACCTTGTCCAATTAGTTTACCGTTAGCTAAATTAATACCGTAACATTTTGCGCAAACGCCAAGTTTAGCTTCGCAAGTTAATGCCGAGCGAATTTTAATGACCTCCATACCGGCATCATCAATTGCTTGTGCTTGCTTAACGTTCAGCACATCACCTGATTTTGCAAGTAATTTTGTCGTATCGCCTGGCTGATAAATATCTAAACAAACTGTACGTCCAAAAATACGATCCTTAAGTGGAAGAAGTTCTTCTTGACCTTGTTTGATTGGAGAAACATCTATACCATTTAACGTTTCGCAATCGTACTCTGTAATAATAACTTCTTGTGCAACGTCTACTAGACGACGAGTCAAGTAACCAGAGTCAGCAGTTTTTAGTGCCGTATCCGATAGACCTTTACGCGCTCCGTGTGACGAAGTTGAATACTCAAGTACAGTCAAACCTTCTCTAAAGTTAGACGTAATTGGTGTCTCAATAATCGCGCCTGAAGGCTTAGCCATCAATCCACGAAGAGCTCCAAGCTGCTTAACTTGCGACTTGTTACCACGTGCACCAGAATCAATCATCATAAATAATGGATTCAACTTGCTGTTTTTTACTTCTTTAATTTTTGTGAAAAGCTGATCTGATAATTTATCAGTAATTTCAGTCCAGATTGTAATAATCTTAGACTTTCTCTCACCATCAGTGATAATACCATCGCCGTATTGCTTTTTAACTGCTGCTACACGTTTATGACCACCTTCCAAAACTTTTGCTTTATTTTCTGGAATTGGAATATCACAAACACCCATCGAAATGGCTGATTTAGTTGCTTCTTTAAATCCTAAATCTTTGATGTCATCTAAGAATTTAACTGTTTTTTCAAGTCCAGCATTCTTATAACAATCTAGAATTAGTTTTTCTGTTCTCTTTGAAGGTAGGCTATAGTTTTGGAAGCCCAATTCTTTTGGAACAATAGTGTTAAAAATAACGCGACCAGGAGTCGTTTCGATAATACCTGAATCTAGGCGCAATTTAATTCTCTCGTGGATGTGTAATCCGCGACCCGTATTATAAATGCGTCCATCAGTGTTATTATGTGTGCCTGGTAGAGCAAAGCTCTCAGATGCTTCTAGAGCAAGTAAAACCTCTTCAGTATCTCTAAAGAGTTTGACTTTTTTCCCATGAGCTTCTGGATCATAAAGAGGGTCTAACATCAAATAGTAAAGACCAAGTGTCATATCTTGTCCAGGAATTGCAACCGGCTTACCAGACGATGGTAAGAAGATGTTATCCGATGACATCATCAACACTTTGGCTTCAATTTGTGCTTCTACTGATAGCGGTATATGCACGGCCATTTGGTCACCGTCAAAGTCCGCGTTGAAAGCTTTAGTGACTAGTGGGTGAATACGAATAGCTTTACCTTCGATCAAGACAGGCTCAAATGCTTGAATACCTAATCTATGTAGCGTTGGTGCGCGGTTTAGCAGTACTGGGTGACCTTTAATGATTTCTTCAAGTACATCCCACACCACTTCATCTTGCCGTTGAATCATCTTCTTAGCAGAGCGAATTGTGTAAACATGACCTAAATCTTTCAATCGTTTCACAATAAACGGTTCAAAAAGCTCTAGCGCCATTTGCTTAGGAAGACCACACTGATTGAACTTCAAGTTTGGTCCAACGATAATGACCGAACGACCTGAATAATCAACACGTTTTCCAAGTAGGTTTTGTCTAAAGCGACCGTTTTTACCTTTTAACATTTCAGAAAGAGATTTTAAAGGTCTATTTCCAGCTCCCATTACAGGATGACCATGACGACCATTATCTAAAAGAGCATCAACTGCTTCTTGTAGCATTCTCTTTTCGTTGCGAACGATAACATCTGGAGTTTTGAGCTTCAGAATCGATTTTAAACGGTTATTACGGTTAATAACTCTGCGATATAAATCGTTTAAATCAGATGTTGCAAAACGCCCACCATCTAGAGGTACAAGTGGTCGAAGATCTGGTGGTATTACAGGGATACATCCCATGACCATCCACTCAGGCTGATTATTTGAAGATAAAAAGCTTTCGATAATTTTTAGTCTTTTAGCTAGCTTCATACGAGCTTGCATTGACTTTGTCTTTCTAAGCTTTCCTTTAAGATCTTGCAGCAATAGTTTTAGATCTTCAACTTTAAGAAGTTCAGCAATCGCCTCTCCACCCATTTTAGCTTCAAATGAGCCAGGGCCCCATCTTTCAATGGCTTCGCGATATTCAATGTCATTTAAAAGTTGCTTTTTTGTAAGTTCAGTTTCGCCAGGATTTGTAACAACATACTCTTCATAATAAATGATCTTTTCTAGTTCACCACCAGATAATCCTAAAACGTTACCGATTCTTGATGGCATTGTTTTGAAAAACCAAATGTGAACCACAGGAACTGCAAGTTCAATGTGCGCCATTCTTTGACGACGAACTTTGGAAAGAGTGACTTCAACACCACAACGATCGCAAACGATCCCTTTATGCTTGATCTTTTTGTATTTACCACAAGCACATTCCCAGTCCTTTGTTGGACCAAAAATCTTTTCACAAAATAAGCCACCTTTTTCCGGCTTAAATGTGCGATAGTTGATAGTCTCGGGTTTCTTTATCTCACCTTGTGACCATTTGTTGCGAATGACATCATCTGATGCAATTCCAATTGTAATCTTATCAAACCCAGTTTCCTGAAGATCATTTTCTAACATTGTCATCTCCTAAAGAAGATTATTATTTATTTTTACTCATTCAATGTTTTAGCTTGAATATTTAACGCCAAGCCTTGGATTTCCTTCACAAGCACGTTGAAAGACTCCGGTGTTCCAGCTTTAAGCAGGTTCTCACCTTTGACGATAGACTCATAAATTCTAGTTCTTCCAGCAACGTCGTCTGATTTCACAGTCAACATCTCTTGAAGTAAATGAGCTACCCCGTAAGCTTCAAGTGCCCAGAATTCCATCTCCCCGAAACGCTGTCCACCCATCTGAGCTTTACCACCCAATGGTTGTTGAGTTACGAGTGAATATGGTCCTGTAGATCTAGCGTGAATCTTATCAGCAACTAAGTGAGCCAGTTTCAACATGTAAATATATCCCACAACAACAGTGTTGTCGTAGCACTCACCTGTACGACCATCAAATAAATGGAACTTACCATTCTCTTGCAGTCCTTGCTCTCGCATCATTTCCCAAATCTTTTTCTCTGGGAAACCTTCGAAAACAGGAGACTTAATGTAAATTCCTGCTCTCTTTGCAGCGAAACCAAGTTGCGTTTCAAGCAACTGTCCGATGTTCATACGAGAAGGCACCCCTAATGGATTCAAAATGATCTCAATCGGCGTACCATCATCGAGATAAGGCATATCAGCTTCTGGTACTAGGCATGAGACCACACCTTTGTTACCATGGCGTCCTGCCATCTTATCCCCGACTTGCAGCTTACGCTTAGTCGCGATGTATACTTTAACTTGTCTAATGACTCCAGCTTCTAACTCAGCATCACCCTTACGAGTATATTCTAAGTCTGTATGCTTTTGTGTTTCGATTTTCTCTAAATTAACTTCAAAATCTCTCAATATCGCTTTGAGCAATCGATAGACTTCATTATCAGTCATAATCAAGTTTTCAACGCTTTCTTCTTCTAAGACAGCAATTCTTTCTTGAGTGATGATCTCTTGATCCTGAATGATGATTTCAGAAGTTTTTCTATGAATGATTGGACCAGGGGCTTTTTCATTAAGTAATAAAGCACCTAAGCGATCTCTTCTTTCATCATAGAGCTGCTCTAACTTCATTTTGTATTCTTTATGAATATCTTTTAGACGATTAGTTTCTTCAACCATTTCATCGTCTGTTTTAGACAGTCGATCGCGACGGCTGAACACCTTCACATCCATTACTGTCCCTTCTGTTCCTGGAGGAACTGTCAAAGAGGCATCTTTAACATCAGCAGCTTTTTCACCGAAGATCGCTCTTAAAAGTCTCTCTTCTGGTGCTAACTCTGTTTCTGTTTTTGGAGTGATTTTTCCAACTAAGATATCACCTGGTTTTACTTCAGCACCGATGCGAATAATTCCGTCTTCACCAAGGTTGGCTAAAGCTTCTTCTGAAATATTTGGAATATCTCTTGTGATCTCTTCTTTACCTAACTTAGTATCACGAGCAGTCACCTCAAACTCTTCTAAGTAAAGAGACGTATAATAGTCTTCTTTAACTAGTTTTTCAGAGATGATAATCGCATCCTCATAGTTGTATCCACACCATGGCATGAAGGCAACCAGTACGTTTTTACCAAGAGCTACTTCTCCAAGGTCAGTCGCTGCACCGTCAGCAATAATGTCTCCAGCTTTAATCTGATCTCCAATATTGCAAATAGGAGTTTGATTAATCGCAGTACCATTATTTGATCTTAGGAACTTTTTGAGCGTGTAAACTTTATGTTGTGTTGGATTCAGTTTTGGAGAAATCACAATTTGGAAACCATCCACGTAGTGAATTACCCCATCTTCTTCTGCAACCACAACAGCTCTTGAGTCTCTTGCAGCTCTAGACTCCACACCAGTACCCACAATTGGAGATTCTGTTTTTAAAAGTGGAACCGCTTGACGCTGCATGTTTGTTCCCATCAATGCGCGGTTAGCGTCGTCGTGCTCTAAGAATGGAATTAAACCTGTAACAATTGAAACTAACTGTTTTGGTGATACATCCATATGTGTAATAGATGCCACTTCAATCTCAACAGGCTCACCTCGGTATCTGGCACCACAAAGCTTCTCTTTAAACATTCTGTATTCGTCTAAAGGAGTAGATGCTTGAGCAATTACATATTTTTCTTCTTGATCGGCTGTCATGTATTCGATTTCATCAGTGACAACACCATCTCGAATAATGCGATAAGGAGTCTCAATGAATCCAAATTCGTTAATCTTTGCATAAGCAGAAAGAGATGTAATCAAACCAATGTTTGGTCCTTCTGGAGTTTCTGTTGGACAAATTCTACCATAATGACTTGGATGAACGTCACGAACTTCAAAACCTGCTCTCTCTCTATTTAAACCACCTGGCCCTAAGGCAGAAAGACGACGTTTGTGTGTCAATTCAGCAACAGGGTTTACTTGGTCCATAAATTGTGACAATTGAGATCTACCAAAGAAATCCTTGAGGATCCCTGCTAAACCTTTTGCCGAAACAATTTTACCTGGAGTTAAAGTATCTGAAGTAAAATCGAAAAGGTTCATTCTTTCACGAATGATTTTTTCCATTTTAGCAAGACCCACTCTGCATTGGTTTTGAATAAGCTCACCAACAGAACGGACTCGTCGATTTCCTAAATGATCGATATCGTCAACAGCAGCATTTTCGTCGCCGTTTTTCAATTTGATTAAATATTTAATCGCTTCAATAATATCTTCTTTAGTTAAAGTGACGTTTTCTAAAGATTCATCGTTAACCGGGAATCCTAATTTCGTATTTAACTTATAACGACCCACTCTTCCTAAATTGTAACGTTTAGGATCAAAGAACAGTCTCATCATGAGTGAACGAGCATTGGATAATGTAGCTGGCTCACCTGGTCTAATTTTGCGATAAAAATCTTTAAGAGCCGACTCGTATGAATCTGTAGTATCTTTTGCAAGCATCTTGATGATTGGAGAATTCTCGTCAGCATCTTCTGCAATTTTGATTGTCTTGATGTCGGCATCAAACATTCTCTTCAACATTGCTGTAGTCAATTTTTCTGCAGCTTTACCAAAGAATACTCCTGAAGCTTCATCCACAACATCTTCAGCCAAAATTTTTCCAACTAATTGGACGAAGTCTTTTTCTGTTTTAATTTTGACTTTTCTTGTGCTAAAGAATTCTTCTAAGATATCAGCATCTGTTGAGTAACCAAGCGTTCTAATAAATGAAGTCGCTAGAATTTTCTTTCTTCTCTTCTTTCTATCGATGTAAATGTAAATAAAATCACTAGAATCGCAGATAGTTTCTAACCAGCTTCCTCTATAAGGAATGATTTTAAAGATGTAAAGATTCATCCCCCTTAGGATGCTTTTCAACTTCAAATGAAATACCAGGAGAGCGGTGTAATTGTGAAACGAC